>NZ_LZSZ01000112.1:0-715 GCF_001665645.1 Mycobacterium sp. 852002-30065_SCH5024008
ATGCGATCGTCGGCAGCGTCAGATGTGTATAAGAGACAGGTATTGGGGCCGAGCGGGGTTGACCGCAGCCCGGTTTGTGGCGTGTCCGTTCGCCGGGGCGTCGGGGGTGCGGATGTATCGGACCGGGGATTTGGTGTCGTGGGGTGTTGATGGGCAGCTGCGGTATGTGGGGCGTGCTGATGAGCAGGTCAAGATCCGCGGGTATCGCATCGAACTCGGTGAAATCCAAACCACACTAGCCAGCTTGGACGGGGTGGACCAAGCGGTGGTGATCACCCGCGAGGAGGACCCCGGCGACAAACGCCTGATCGGCTATGTCACCGAATCGGGTTCGGGGACAGTGGATCCGGACGCCATCCGCACGCAGCTGGCGGATCGGCTGCCGTCCTATATGGTGCCGGCAGCCATCGTGGTGCTCGAGGCGTTGCCGTTGACGGTCAACGGCAAACTCGACACCCGCGCCCTGCCCGCCCCCGACTACACCGGCGGCGCGTATCGCGCCCCGGCCAGCCTGACCGAGGAAATCCTGGCCGACATCTACGCCGACATCCTCGGGCTGGACCGCGTCGGGGTCGACGACTCGTTCTTCGAGTTGGGTGGGGATTCGTTGTCGGCGATGCGCCTGATCGCGGCGGTCAATACCAGCCTGAATACCGACTTGTCGGTGCGGGCCATTTTTGAGGCGCCCACCATCGCCCAGTTAGCACCCCGCATC
>NZ_LZSZ01000113.1:0-1008 GCF_001665645.1 Mycobacterium sp. 852002-30065_SCH5024008
TGATCTCCGCGATCAACAGCAACCTGAACGTCGGCCTCCCGGTGCGCGTCGTGTTCGAGGCGCCGACCGTCGCCCAGTGCCGCACCCAGCGCGCCGGCGTCCAGCGGCCCGCTCAGCCGCAGCGCCGCCGCCATGTTGTAAACCGGTGACGGGCCTTGCAATTGGTCGAGGAACCACAAGCGGTTCTGCGCGAAAGACAACGGCACCACGGCGGGCCGCTCGGCGGCCACCAACGGCTCCAGCCCGCCCGTGCCCTCACCGATCCGCAGCGCCAGCTGGGCGACGGTCGGCGCCTCGAACACGACGCGCACCGGGAGGCCGACGTTCAGGTTGCTGTTGATCGCGGAGATCAGGCCCATCGCCGAGATGCTGTCGCCGCCGAGTTCGAAGAAGGAGTCGTCGATGCCGACGCGGTCGACGCCGAGGACCTCGGCGTAGATGGTGGCCAGGATTTCTTCGACTGCGTCGTGCGGGGCGCGGTAGGCACCGGCCTGGTATTCCGGTGCCGGTAGCGCGCGGGTGTCCAGCTTGCCGTTCGCGGTCAACGGCAACCCGTCTAGGCCCACGATGGCCGCGGGCACCATGAACGCCGGCAACCGCTCCGACAGCCGCGCCCGCAGCTCGGCCGCATCGGCCGTCCCGGTGATGTAACCCACCAGCCGCTTATCCCCGGGACGGTCCTCACGGGCGATCACCACCGCCTGCCCCACCCCATCCAAAGCCCCTAGTGCGGCTTGGATTTCACCCAGCTCGATGCGATACCCGCGGATCTTGACCTGCTCATCGGCGCGGCCCAAGTACTGCAGCTGCCCATCAGCACCCCAACACGCCAGATCCCCGGTCCGATACATCCGCTGCCCGGACCCGCCGAACGGACACGCCACAAACCGCGCCCCGGTCAGCCCGGCACGCCCGAGATATCCCACGCCCACCCCGGCCCCGGCCACATACAACTCCCCGACCACCCCGGCCGGCACCGGCCGCAACCACCCATCGACTTCGTGCCAC
>NZ_LZSZ01000114.1:0-586 GCF_001665645.1 Mycobacterium sp. 852002-30065_SCH5024008
TGCGTATCTGATTTACACCTCGGGCACCACCGGGGTGCCCAAAGGCGTTGCCGTGACCCACCACAATGTCACCCAGCTGATCGCGTCGCTGGACGGGAATTTGGCGGGGCCGGGGCGGGTGTGGTCGCAGTGGCATTCGTATTCCTTTGACATTTCGGGCTGGGAGATCTTCGGTGCCCTGCTGCATGGCGGGCGGTTGGTGGTGGTGCCCGAAGCGGTGGCCGCTTCCCCCGAGGCGTTGCATGCGTTGCTGATCGAGCAGCAGGTCACTGTGTTGAGCCAGACACCCTCGGCGGTGGCGGCGCTCTCGCCGCCGGGGTTGGAATCGGTGACATTGCTGGTCGGTGGGGAGGCGTGTCCGGCTGAGGTGGTGGAGCGGTGGGCGCCGGGACGGGTGATGCTCAATGAATACGGCCCGACCGAGACCACGATGTGGGTGGCGATCAGTGCCCCGCTCGCCCCGGGGGTGGGTGCCGTGCCGGTGGGGTCGCCGGTGGCGGGTGCGGCGTTGTTTGTGCTGGATCAGTGGTTGCGGCCGGTTCCGGCGGGGGTGGTCGGGGAACTGTACTGTCTCTTATACACATCT
>NZ_LZSZ01000115.1:0-3178 GCF_001665645.1 Mycobacterium sp. 852002-30065_SCH5024008
CGGAGCCCAGTCGCACCGACAGCAGCCGGAGTTGGTTGGACCTGTCAGTACGTGCTGTCGCGCGAACGATTCGCGGGGTGTGACGCCATCTCCGTGACGACGGAACGGCCTTGCCCGCGAGGAGATTCCTGCGCGGCCGCCACAAGGACATCGACAGCGTCTACGATTCCGGTAGCGATGTCATCGACCCCAGGCACGTTGTCGGGGCACACACACACGCTCACATCCACGTCCTCACCACGGGTGGTCAGCGCGATGTTCAACCCACTTTCCTCCGACAGTGGCGCCACGGTATGCACGCCGACGACCTTGGCCCCGGCGCAGTAGGCCGGTACCGGCTCGAAGGCAATATAAGAGACGCTGCCGTGATAGATCGGTTTGAGCCGGTGCCGCAAGCCCGATCGCGTGTAGAGCTGCATACCCAGATTGGCTACAGCCGGCGGGATGAGCGACGCTATGGCATCCAAATCGTCTGTAAAGGGGCGGCTTTCGCCCCTATGACTCCGAATGACGTTCAGTCTTTCGGTGGCCGTGTGGAGGTTGGCGAGGACCTGTACAGGGTCGTCCAGATGCACCGGAATGCGAAGACACCCGATGGTCAGCGCCTTGCCCATTCTCGGGGCATCGGTGGCCGGCAGCTCGAATGGCATCCGCATCAGCAGTGGATCGCCAGGCACCTCGTCGCGCCGCTGTAGCCAGGCGCGCAATGACAGTGTGCAGGCAGCCAGAACAACGTTGGTGATGCTGCCCCCGAACGCGCTGCTGACCGTCGTCAGGTCTGCCAGCGGGATCGAGGCGAAGGCCACCGCGCGCCGCTTCGTCAGCGGCGCGTTGAGGACGGTGTGCGGCACCGGCCCGCTCGTCGGCGACTCCGCCTGGGCCATCGGATCCCGTCTAGTGGTGCCGAACAGCCTCCCACTGACGGCCTGCAGCGCATGAGACACGGCCTCGGCGATCAGCCATCCGCCGGTGACGTGATTCTCGAGGATCTCGGTCACCAAATCGGTAACGAGCTCGCCCACCGAAGGTGCCGAGCCCAGGGTCGGCTCGGCCGGCAGGCTTCGGGCCGAATCGGTGCGAGGCCCGCGAGTAAGCAACCGCGGCCACAGGGACGCGGCCCCCGCGACCCCGTCACTGAGTGCGGCTGACGTCTTTACCGCCAACGCCCACTTGCCGTCCGCCAGACCTTCGATACTCCACGCTTCCCACAGCCGGTCACGCCTACTCGGGCGCCGGGCAGTTAAATCCGCTACGAGATCGGCGAGTTCGCGTCGCCCACCGGGCGGGCAAACCCTTGCGCAATGAATTTGGGGGAAAGGGTCGTAGTCGTCGATCTCAGCCCACACAGGCTGCCCCACACCCAACGGCTTGGCCACCAGTCGGCTGCGAAAGCGCGCCAGTTGCGGCAGCGATGCGGCCACAAGTTGATGCAGCTTCTCGTGGCTGAGCTTGTTCGACGCATCATCGAAGACCGCCAGCGTGAGGGTGTGCGCAGGCGTCTTCGAACTCTGTGTGTGCATTGACAGCGCGTCGGTCCCCGCCAATCGCGTCACCATCGGTGCACCATTCCCTTCGCCACTAGTCCTCGTGAGCAGTGCCCAATCGCACTGGGCGACAGAGCGTTTACTACGCTCGGCTAAGTTGCTCTTTCAGTTCCTGGAGTTGGATCTCGAGTTCAACGGCGTGTGCGACGGCGCTGGCCGCCGGGAGCCTGCCCGACGTCCGGACGTTAGGCCCCGCACTGTGACCCCCAGCGCTCCCTCGCGGCGTCCCTCGTGGTGCGGCTTTCCCGTTCCTTGCCGCTGATCATGAGCAGGGTGTCAACGCCTGATGCGTTGCCCGGCGCTGCAGCCGCCACCACAATCGCGTGTGCGTGGTCTGGTTGGACACAGAACGGAACAACCAGCAAGACCATCGTATTGCCTTGGACGCCAGAAACTTCGACGGTATTAGGAGGCTGACCCCGATCCGCGTCAAGGTGGATCACGCGACCACCGCTCCGAACTTCGGCGCCCGCGACTCCCCAGTCAGTCTGGTTGAACTTCACACAACTGACCGCGCCCAGACGAATCGACAAAGACGCGATCAGACCTGGCAACTCCTCCGTCAAGTTGTCGCTGTGCGGCCACCATGCGCCGTCCACATACCCGCTGCTGTGTGCCGTGGTCTTCAACCGAAACCGCGGTGTGCGGATACCCCGCGTGTCCCACGTCGAGCTGATCCGCGCTTCTCCTGGTGTCATCGGGACGCTCCCGTCTGGACCGCGATACCGGCCAATGATTTGAATCGACGCCCACCTGAACCAGAACGATCACAAACGGAATACCGATGATGCGTTTCTCACCCTACGCCGAACTGACCGGGAACAACGAGAGCTAGCAACCATGGCGTCGACCCCGGCGGCGCACACCACGGGCCGGAGCACGGATCGAGCCACACCCAAGGGATCGCGAATTCTCGCTGACGGGGCGCCAAGACCGGCGGTACCCGCTGATCACCGACTATTCGGAGCGTTGTGCTGCGCTTGTTCACACAGCGAAGTTTCGACGGCGGCCGGCCTGGTGCTGACTGCTTAACACCACAGTTGCGCACCAACGGCCATCTAGCAGCGAACCCTGAACGCAACCTGCCCAATTCACCGCTGTCTCTCAGGGTATGCCATATGCGGCAATGCCAGAAGACTTGGACGTCGACCGCTGCGCCGGCACCCCACCTCGCCTGGCGAATCGGGAGATATTGGCACGAAGGCGCGCTCACACTCAACCAGCTGCTGGTGACCGCGGTCGTCGAGGGCGAGTTGCCCACGGATTCGATCGACCAACTTGTTTCGATCCGCTGAGAACGGGCCCGATGGGCTGATCACACAACCGTCTTGGTGTGGTCAGTTCTGGACCGCCGGAGTAGGGTACGAGTTGTCGGCGATACTTCGGACCTGACTATTCAAAGTCATCTCGTCGCCGATTCGAATGATCCGGCCGTTTCGCGGTCAAGGCGGGAGCGTCGCAATGACGCCAAAAATCGACCAAGTGGATGCCCAGCGACGACACGTGCCACCGGAGCACACCCCGCGCTTGCGGCTTAAGCCGAAGGCGCAGGCGAGTGGGTATGTCGATGGTGCGTGGTGGCCACACAGTGACGACCTCGCGGCAGAGCTGCCAGACCTGCTGTCGGTGCTGTC
>NZ_LZSZ01000116.1:0-10233 GCF_001665645.1 Mycobacterium sp. 852002-30065_SCH5024008
ACGTTCTCGCCGCCGGTGATGATCATGTCTTTGAGACGGTCGACGATGAACAAGTAGCCGTGCTCGTCCATGCGCGCCATGTCACCGGTGTGCATCCAGCCGTCGCGCACCGTAGCGGCCGTCTCGGCGGGCCGGTTCCAGTAGCCGAGCATGACGTTGTCGCCGCGCACGATCACTTCCCCGATCTCGCCCGCCGGCACCTCGTCGTGGTTCGCGTCCACGACCCGCACTTCGACATGTGGGAGGGCCCGGCCGGCAGATCGCTGCAGTCTCGGGTTGTCATGGTCGGCCGGGGCGAGGAAGGTGGCCGCCGGGGCCAGCTCGGTCATCCCGTACGCCTGCGCCAAACCGGTGTTCGGAAAAGCCTTTTGGGCGCGGTCAACCAGTGCTTCGGAGATCGGTGAGGCCCCGTAGATGAGGTGGCGCAGCGAGGTGAGGTCGAACCCGGCGGGGTCCGGGTGGTCGATCAGCATCTGGATCATCGTCGGTACCAGCAACACGTCGGTGACGTGATGGTTGCTGATCGCTTCGGCCACGCCGCCGGGGGTGAACGACGGCACCATCACGTGGGTTGATCCTGCGACGTTGCCGGCGATCCACATACCGATCGCCGCGAGATGAAACAGTGGCGCGGCGTACAGGATTCGGCCGTGATCGGTGAGGAACCGGCCGGTGGCCAGGCAGCCCAGCGCGGAGGTCATCACGTTGTTATGGCTGAGCATCACTCCCTTCGGATGCCCGGTGGTACCGCCGGTGTAGAAGATGCCGTAGAGCTCGTCCCCACCGCGTCGCGGGTCGGGGATCGGCTCCGCGCCGTCGATGAGCGATTCGTAGTCGAGCATCCCCGGCGGGCAGGTGCCCTCGCCGCAGTAGACGAGCGTCGACAGCTCGGCGCCCGCGGCGCTCACCTGCGGGACGGCGGCGGCGAACGCGTCGTCGACGAGCAGCACCGTGGTTCCCGAATCCCGCAGCGAGTAGGCGATTTCGGCCGGGCTCCAGCGGATGTTGACCGGGTTCACGGCCGCGTCAGCCCATGGCACCGCATACAGGTATTCGTGATAGCGGTCGGAGTTCAGGCCCAAGAAGGCCACCCGCTCGCCGCGGCGCACGCCCTGCGCCCGCAGAGCGCCCGCCAGCCGCGCGATGCGATCGGCCGATTGGCGCACCGTACGTTGGCGATCGGCGAACACCGTCAGCGGCATGTCCGGACACTGCTGGAGCATGCGGTGAAGCGACTGTGTCACATACATTTTCTTCTCCGTGCTGTGCTGTGAGCGCGATCACAGCGAACGCGCGACCAGTTCTTTCATGACCTCGTTGGCGCCGGCATAGATCTTCTGGACGCGCGAGTCCGCGTACATCCGGGTGATCGGGTATTCCAGCATGTAGCCGTATCCGCCGAACAGCTGCAAGCACCGGTCGATGACCGCGCATTGCATGTCGGTAACCCACGCCTTGGCCATCGACGCCGTCGCGGCGTCCAGTTCGCCGCGCAGGTGCTTGACAATGCAGTCGTCGACGAAGGTCCGCGCCACTCTTGCGATGGTCGCGCAGTCGGCGAGTTCGAACCTGGTGTGCTGCATGGAAAACAGCGGCGCCCCGAAAGCGTGACGCTGCTTGGTGTAGGCAATGGTTTCGGCAACCGCGGTTTCCAACGTCGACACGCCGATGATGGCGATGATCAAGCGCTCGTGGGCGAGCTGCTTCATCGCATAGCCGTAGCCGGCGCCTTCCTCGCCCAGGAGGTTGCCGGCGGGGACGTGGACGTCGTCGAAGAACAGCTCCGCCGTGTCCTGAGCTTTCATGCCCAGCTTGTCCAGCACGCGTCCGACTCGGAAGCCCTGTGCGCCGGCGGTTTCCAGGACCAGCAGGGAGACGCCCTTGGCGCCGGCCGATGGGTCGGTCTTGACCACGAGCACGATCAGGTCCGCGCTGGCGCCGTTGGAGATGAACGTTTTGGATCCGTTCAGTCGGTAGTGGTCGCCATCTCGGATCGCGGTCGTGCGTAAGGCTTTGAGGTCCGAGCCGCCCCCGGGCTCCGACATCGCGATCGCGCCGATATATTCGCCGGTCGCCATCTTGGGCAGCCACCGGCGTTTTTGTTCGTCTGTGCCGTAGGCGAGCAGGTAGTGGGCCACCAGGCCGCTGTGCACCTGGTTGCCGAATCCGCTGTCGCCGCATTCGGCCTGCGCCTCGAGAATGGCGAAATCGTGTGCCAGCGTTCCGCCACCCCCGCCGTACTCTTCCGGAATCGATGCGCACAACAACCCCAATCGACCCGCGGCCAACCAGAAGTCACGGTCGACGCACTTTTGCCGCTCCCAGCGTTCCCGGTTCGGAACGGCCTCGGTCTCAAAAAACTTGACCGCCATGTGTTTGAGGTCGGCGACCTCATCATCGACCCACGGCGAACGGTGTACCGCGCTCACATTTTCTCCTAGATGTTGACGCCACCGCCGCAGACCAAGGTCTGCGCGCTGACGTAGTCCGATTCGGGCGAGCACAGCAGGTAGACCGCGGCCGCGGCTTCGGCCGGGGGTCGACGCCCAGCGATGCGAGGAACGCGAACGGGTCCGGGTTCTCCAGTTCGACCGAGAATAGAAAGGTGGGGGCGCCGAAATATCCGGGTGGCCGGCCGCTTTGGCCGCTTCGACGTCGGTGTAGGCCGGATCGGTCTCGCCGATCGCCACGGTCACGCCGTCTTCTCGTAGAGGGTGACCACGGCCGCTCCGCCCAGCCCGATGTTGTGTTGCAGCGCCACGCTGACATCGTCGACCTGCCGTGCTCCCGCCTGGCCGCGCAGCTGCCAGACCAATTCGGCGCACTGGGCAAGACCCGTCGCCCCGAGGGGATGTCCCTTCGAGAGCAGTCCGCCCGACGGGTTGGTCACCACGCGTCCCCCGTAGGTGTTGTCACCGTCGAGGATGAATTTCTCCGCGGTGCCCTCCGGAGTCAGTCCCAGACCTTCGTACGTGAGCAACTCGTTGGCGGTGAAACAGTCGTGCAGTTCCACGACCCGGATGTCTTCCGGTGCCACACCTGAGGATTCGTAGACCTGATCGGCGGCGGCCTTGGCCATGTCGTAGCCCACGACCTTGATCATGTCGGCGCCTTCGAAGGTGGAGGGAAAGTCCGTCGTCATTGCCTGAGCCTTGATCGCGACCTGCGGCGACAACCCGTGCTTGCGGGCGAACTCCGAGCTGACCAGGACCGCCGCGGCGGCGCCGCAGGTCGGTGGGCAGCACTGCAGCCTGGTCAGTGGCCCGTAGATGTGCGGCGATGCCAGCACCTCCTCGACGGTGACCTCGTCCCGAAACACCGCGTAGGGATTGTTCTTCGCGTGCCGGCGCGCCTTGACCGAGATCCGGGCGAACGTCGCGGGGTCGGTGCCATACTTGTCGGCGTACTGGCGGCCCGCGCCACCGAAGTACTGGGCGGCCATCGGCGCGGCGTCGTCCCACCCCTGCGCCGCTCGGGTGACGTCGTCGAAGCGGGTGAAAGGGCTGGGCCGGTCGGTCCACATCGATCCCAGCGCGCCGCGCTGCATCTGCTCGAACCCCAACGCCAGGACGCAATCGGCCGCACCGTTCTCGATGGCCTGGCGCGCCAGCCACAGCGCAGTCGACCCGGTCGAACAGTTGTTGTTGACGTTGACGACCGGGATGCCGGTCTGCCCCAATCCGTACAGGGCCGACTGCCCTGACGTCGAGTCTCCATACACATAACCGACGTAGGCCTGTTGAATCGACGCGTATTCAACAGCCGCGTCCACCAGCGCTGCTCGCACCGCATTTTCGGCCATTAACTGGTATGTCCCGGTGCGACTCGGGGTGGTGAAGGGAATCATCCCGACACCGGCAACCAGCACACGATGGGCCACGATTCCTCCACATTAGACTAGGGAATATTCACTTATGTCTAGCAGGAGATGCGGGCAGAAGCAAGATGGAATTGAGCGACGGGGTGGGTGGACATGCCAACCCCTAGAATTCTTGGCGGCTGACGGCTACACGCTGCGGTGCGCGACACGGGGAGGTCGACGGTGGACGCACGACGGCGCGCCTGCGCGATCAGTGTGCTGGGCGGACCGACCACGGTCGTCGACATCGCGGGCCACCGGGTCGTGATGGACCCGACGTTCGACCCGCCCGGGGTGCACGCGTACCTGACCAAGCTCACCGGGCCCGCCGTGAGCGCCGAGGCGCTCGGCCCGGTGGACGCGGTCTTGATCAGCCACGACCAGCATCCCGACAACCTCGACGACGACGGCCGACGGATGGCCCTGGCCGCGCCGCTGGTGCTCACCCATCCGGGCGGCGCCGGGCGGTTGGGGCCGCCGGCGGTGGGGGTGGCGCCCTGGCAGACGCATGCGCTCTCCGGATCGCTTGCGGTGCAAGCCGTTCCGGCGGTGCACGGCCCGACGGACGGGCAGCGTGACGAAAGCGGGCACGTCAACTGCGAGGTGACCGGGTTCGTGCTGTCCGGGCGCGGGCTGCCCACCGTGTACCTCAGCGGCGACAACGCCTCGATGGCGGCAGTCAAGGACGTGGCCGACCGGGTGGGCGCCATCGACGTCGCGGTGCTGTTCGCCGGGGCGGCCAGCGTGCCGACCAAGGAGCGCGGGCGGCCGCTGACGCTGACCGCGGCGCGCGCGGCGGCCGCCGCCGAGATCCTGGGGGCCCGGGCGGTGATACCGGCCCACGTGGACGGCTGGGCGCACTTCAGCGAGGGCGTCGACGAGTTCGCCGCGGCGTTCGACCAGGCCGGGATCAGCGACCGGTTGCGGGTCGCTCCCCACGGGGAGTGGATCGACTTATAGCCGCCCCTCGGCGCGCAGGTCCGGGTGCACCCAGTCGGGCGAGCGGCGCTCCTTGAAGGCGCGGAAGCCTTCCCGCGCCTCGGCGTCGCTCAGGCTGCTGGTCATGCCGATGCGGTCATAGAGGCCCAGGTAGCTGTCGATGCTCGACTTGATGACACCGCGGGCGCGCGGCGCGGTGCGGCAGCACTGCGCGAGCAGGTCTTTGGCCGCGTCGAGCAGGCTCTCGTGCGGCACGACGCGGGTGACCAGGCCCCAGTCCAGGGCCTCGACGGCGGTCAGCACCCGTCCGGTGAACATCAGGTCGCGGGTGCGCACCGGCCCGATGACCCGGGTGAGCATCTGGCTGTAGTAGGTGTCGGCGTACCCGCGGAACAGCTCGGGCACGCGGAAGGTGGCCCGGTCGCTGACCACCGACAGGTCGCTGCACAGCGCGATCTGGAACCCGCCGCCCTGGCACAGGCCGTTGACCGCCGAGACGATCGGCTTGGCCGACGTGCGCACGGTGTCGAACGGGGTGACGTCCATGCCCAGCGCGCCGCCGAAGGTGATCCAGTTGTCGGTGTCTCCCCCGCCGCCCATGTCACCACCGGGCGCAAACACGTCCCCGGTCCCGGTGATCAGCAGCCCGGCCAATTCGGGGTCCTCGTTGAGACGCCCGACGGCGTAACGGATTCCGAAGTACATGGCGGGCGTCAGGGCGTTACGCGCTTCGGGGCGGTTGATGGTGCACACCGCGATCGACCCCTGACGCTCGAACGTGAGGTATGGCGTGCCGAGCCAATCCCCCTCGGGCGGGCGGGGGGCGTCGTGCGAGGTCGGGGGAACCTGGGCCACGGGACTCCTCTTACGTCGGTCGCTACTGTCGCTCTTACAGTAGCCGCGGCGGCTTCCTAGAGGTACGCCAGCGTGGCCGTCCCGGTGGTCACGGCGGCATCGGCGATCACTTCGGCCAGTTTCACCTGCAGCGTGGCCGTGGCGTCCCCGACCGGCTTCTCGCAGAATCGGCAGCTCGATTTGAATTGCGGCTGGTCGTCCTCGTCCGGCCAGAACCGGCGCGCCCCCACCATGGCGCCGGGATCGTACTGAACGGCCTGGTGCGGGGCGTCCTTGAGGATCCTGCCCACGGGATGACCTTGCGGACACTCGAGTTTCAGCGTGCCGATCCCTTCGGAATTACCGACCATCGTTCACCGTCCTTTGCGGGGTTCTCTTGAATCCCAGCATCGTTCATAGCCCTGGGCAACAGGCCTTCGAGCGAGAGGCCGGTCGCAGTACCCGAAGCCTGCAAAGCCAGTAGTAAGAGGCCTTAATGGTGAGACGATGCGGGCGGCGACGTCACCCCGCGGGAGCGAAGCCGTGAACGGCCCGCTGCTAGCGCCATCAGTGCGAGTTTCCGGTCACCCAGCCGGCCGAATGCAAACGTTTGCTGATTATTTTGCGTTGCGCTGGGTACTCAGTTGGCCGTGCGTTTCTTCCCCGTTGCTGCGGCGGTCGGCATAGCCATCGCCACGCTGGTGGCCGCACCGGCTCGCGCCGACTTGAGCGGTTACGGAAATTGCGTGGGAAGCATTACGGAAGTCCCGTTGTGGGAACGCGACTCCCAAAACCAGCAGCTCATTGGGGTGATTGAGCAGGACCTCAATTCTGGTGTATCCCCCGCTGCTGAAGCACAGAAGGTATCGCATATGGGATTCGACCCGCGCTTGGCCAATCGGATTGTGGAGTGCGTTATCCAGGAGCACCCGTAAAGCCCTAGCGAAATAGTCGCTGGGCTCCTCTCATGAGCGTGTGGCCAACCGTCCAGACGAGGTGCCACTGCGTCTCCACGGTGGCGTCCCCGCCGTCATCTGGGTAGTTCGCAATCGTCAGATGGAAACTCGGCCGACAATGGGCTCGAGAAGTGGAATGCTCGGTGCCAAGGAAAAGAATTGAGGTCGACATTGCCAGCCGCCATGGCGGACACCGAACTCATTGAGGACGCGGTGCGGTCAGCATGCCGCGCGCCGTCACTGCATAACAGCCAACCCTGGCAGTGGGTGGCCGGCGGCGGTCAGCTGGATCTTTTTCTCGATCCGAGCCGGGCGATGGTTTCCGACCGGTCCGGCCGGGAGGCGCTGATCAGCTGTGGCGCCGCGCTCGATCACCTTCGAGTTGCATTCGCCGCTGCGGGGTGGCGAGCCCGGATCTCGCGGTTCCCCGACTCAAAGGATCCGAACCATCTGGCGTCCATCGACTTCACCCCCGCGGAGAACGTCACCGACGAAGAACGGCGTCGCGCCTCCGCGATCTGGGCCCGCCGGACCGACCGATTGCCGTTCATCGCGCCGATGAACTGGGAGGCGTTCGAGCCGTCGCTGCGGGGTGCCATCGACAACGATGCCGTGCATCTGGATGTCATGGCTGACGACGTGCGCGACAGGCTGGCACGGGCGTCGTGGGTGGCCGAATCGGTGCGCCTCTATGACACCGCTTATCAGGAGGAAATTCGTTGGTGGACAGCGCCTTTCGAGGCCGCTGAGGGCATTCCGTACAGTGCGCTGGTGTCGCCGGCCGAAAGGGAGCGCGTCGACGTGGGGCGGACGTTCCCGACGACGCATAACCTTGAACGGCGCACCGACATCCCTGCAGACGAGTCGACGATTCTGATGCTGTCCACCGACGACGACACTCGGCTTGGCGCGTTGTTGTCCGGCGAAGCGCTCTCCGCGGTGTTGCTGGAATGCACGATGGCGAACCTGGCCACGTGCCCGGTCACTCACGTCACCGAGCTCAAAGTCACGCGGGAGATGATTGCGGACCTGCTGGAAGAGGGCAGGCGGCCGCAGGTTCTGGTCCGTGTGGGTGTGGCGCCCGCGGCGGCCGAACCACCCAAGCCCACGCCACGTCGACCGCTCAGCGAAGTTTTGCGGCTGCGGGGTTGAGGCGGCATGGCCGGTGCGCCAACCTGCATCTTTACTTGTGGTCCCGGCTGGGATCGAACCAGCGACCTTCCGCGTGTGAAGCGGACGCTCTCCCACTGAGCCACGGGACCGGCGCCGAGAGGCGAACGACGTCGAAGATTAGCACGAGCCTGGTCTCGACAGTACCGGCCGCCTGCGCGTCATCGGTACGCCGCGATAGCCTAGACGCGGTCCGTACCAAGAAATTTGTATGTGCCCGCTCACGTCGACTATCGTCGTGCTTCGCACCGGGCGACGATGTCGTCCGAGGCGCGCGGATGTAGCGCAGTTGGTAGCGCATCACCTTGCCAAGGTGAGGGTCGCGGGTTCGAATCCCGTCATCCGCTCGAAGGTGCAAGTGGCATCAATCCAGCGGTGGAGTGGCCGAGTGGTGAGGCAACGGCCTGCAAAGCCGTGCACACGGGTTCGATTCCCGTCTCCACCTCCAGCTTTTGACCCCGGCGCGATTAGCTCAGCGGGAGAGCGCTTCCCTGACACGGAAGAGGTCACTGGTTCAATCCCAGTATCGCGCACCAGCGTTTTTGCAGCTCAGGACCTATTTAAGGGCTATGTCCTGGTCGCTCGGCGGCTTGGCGATGCGGTTCGCGGTCAGTGACGGTTGCTTGAGGGCGGCGTCAATAGTGAGCAGGCGCCCCCTGCCGACCAGTTATGGCATGCCCACCCCGCACAAGGGAAAGTGTCCCTTTCGGTGTTCCTGGTTGCTCCAGGTCGATGAACGCAGCCCGACGGACGGGCCGCGACGACCTAAAGGAGATCACCATGAAGAACGCCATCCGCAAACCGACTCGCATCCACTACGCCGCCACACTGTTTAGCGCGCTGGCCATCGTCGCGTTGGCCCCTGCCACCGCCTACGCCGAGCCCAACGGGCCCACTGGCGCGAGCGGCGGATGCCACTACACCGACCCTGATGGCTACGACATCCCGATCGACGAGGGCCAGGGTGTGATTGTCGGCGGCAAGCTCGTTACCTGCACCGGCGGGAAAATCGTCGTCAGTGATGCGCCGGCGCGCACGAATCCCCACCGGCCGGTCGCACCGCCCAATCACGCTCCGGTTCTGACCCGGAAAGTGCAAGCCTCGCAAACACACTGAAGCCGTCAACAATTAGCCCAGCATTTCGGGCAGCAGTAGCCGTGTTTTCTGTTGCCGGCGGCAACGAGCCAGCGGAGAGACCTATCAGATTCTCCTATGGGCTGTGAATCATCCAAGAAGGACAACCTCTTTAGTTGTCAGGTGGGTATTCCCAGATGTTTGTGTGGTTCAACTCGTGATGATGCACGCACACCATCTGCTTGCCCTGCCCGTCTGTTGCGGGTGGTGCGCCCAGCGGGCACTGGTCACCCGGCGACGGCGCCAGCGGTGCGAACACCAGCGCGGCGATCATTGCGAACTTCATACCAAAGACACGATGTCAGCGAAGGATTTGTTCGCCGTCAGCCCCGGTCGACCACGTGCCGGTGTGGGGAGGGCGAACGACCAACTTTCGACACCAGCTCGTCGGTGTCTGCCCGCTCTGCCCTGTTGGTGGTACGCCGACGCAACGACGAGTGTTACGTGGCGCTGTCCTCCCGAGCGCTGACCTCATGCACCAAGTCGGTTCTCGTCATTGCGGGCTCCCTTCCTGGCCGGGTTCTCGCGCTCCGGTAAGCGTTCAAGCACCTTGTCGCGTATCAACTTTCAGCAGTCTGGGCAGAGAACGTCGACGGGACTGTCGCCGCCGCGAAACCCCATGGGGCGCTTGCGATGAGGGCATTTGGGTTGGTTCATTGCGCTGGCTCTTGAGCCGGGAAGTTGTCAGGGTTTCTTGGATCTTGGGATTCGAGACACTGGTGTCACGTGGCGACTCACTGGTATCGCCGGATGGCTGTCTGCTGAAATTGGGTGCCACCTGCGACAAACCACCTACTTCGAGGGGTTGCGGGCTTCCTCGTAGCGGGCTGAAGCCACCAAAGCCACGCTGAGCAGAACCAGCAACGGCACGAACACGAACGGGTACGTGGCGACCGCGGCTAAGCCGATGATCACGCTCGGCACCGTCACCGCTAGCGCGGCCGTGGGATGCCGACCGCTTAGGCTGATGATTCTCGTCAGCGCCGCGGACGCCTCTGCGGCCCGCGGGAGACGATCCGAACGTCGAGCGTACGAGTAACGGGTTTCCAGGCCGCAACCCATGCAGGTGCGCCCATACGAATAGCGGGTTTTGAGGCCACAACCCATGCAGGTTTGGGTGGTCATCCGCCCATGGTCTCATCGTGTCGAGCGGCGTTCGCGACTGGCGCACACCCCCGCGGTCCCGTTCTTGAACCACATTCTCGGGGGCGGTGCGCTTCTGCCTTTACGTGCGGCTGACACGGGATGATGACTGGCATGCTGATCCCAGGACAGGCCACGACAGGGAGAATGTGCGCGTGAAGACGAACTCCGGCTACGCCCGGGCCCTCTACACACTGA
>NZ_LZSZ01000117.1:0-7815 GCF_001665645.1 Mycobacterium sp. 852002-30065_SCH5024008
TAGCCAGCGCCGTAGTTCCCCCGCCCACGGGGTAGTGAATCAAATCACACACCAAAACGACCAGCGGCGGAAACCCCGAGGGGTTTCCGCCGCCAGTCGCGTCGTTTTTGGGCTTAGGTGCCCTGGCCGCCGTTCTGACCGTTCCCGGCAGCAGCCGCGGCCGTGGCCGGCCCGGCGCCCGGGGTGGCGCCCAGGGTCGCCTGCAGGTCAGGCTTCATCGCCTGCAGCTGCGCACCCCAGTACGGCCAGTCGTGCGTGCCGTTGGCGTCGAAGTTCCACACCGCGTTGTTACCGCCGGCGGCTTTGTACGCGTCCTGGAACTTCAGGTTGCTGGTCCGCACGAAGCCCTCCAGGAACTTCGCGGGCAGGTTGTCGCCACCGAGGTCGGACGGCTTGCCGTTGCCGCAGTACACCCAGATGCGGGTGTTGTTCGCGACCAGCTTGCTGACCTGCAGCGACGGGTCGTTGCGCGCCCACGCCGGGTCGCTCGACGGCCCCCACATGTCGTCCTTCTTGTAGCCACCGGCGTCACCCATGGCGAGGCCGATCAGCGACGGACCCATGCCCTGCGACGGGTCCAGCAGGGCCGACAGCGAGCCGGCGTAAACGAACTGGTTCGGGTGGTATGCGGCGAGGATCAGGGCCGACGAGCCGGCCATCGACAGACCCACGGCGGCGTTGTTGGTCGACTTGACCTGCTTTTGCGCCGCGAGGTACGCCGGCAGCTCGCTGGTCAGGAAGGTCTCCCACTTGTAGGTGGTGCAGCCGGCCTTACCGCAGGCGGGCTTGTACCAGTCGGAGTAGAAGCTGGACTGGCCGCCGACCGGCATGACCACGGCAATGCCCGACTGGTTGTACCACTCGAACGCCGGGGTGTTGATGTCCCAGCCGTTGAAGTCGTCCTGGGCGCGCATACCGTCGAGCAGGTAGAGCGCGGGCGCGTTGGCCCCACCGCTTTGGAACTGAACCTTGATATCGCGGCCCATCCCTGCGGAAGGAACCTGCAGGTACTCCACCGGCAGACCGGGGCGCGAGAACGCGCCGGCGGTCGCCGAGCCCCCCACGGCGCCAATCAGGCCCGAGAGCAGGGCCGCACCAGCGGCCGCCACCACGAGCCGGCGCGGCATACCTGCCACGGCGCCGCGAAACCTGTCGACAAGCGTCATCCTTGCTTCCTCATCCTTTCGGCGCGCCCATCACCCGGACGCGTCCATGATTTGGGTCGTACTGCATGCGATCAGGCGCAGCAGTGCTCGTGTAGTCAACCACACCTGCAGCCGTCGAGTCGCATCGAGGCCGCCCCGCAAAGCGTCATTCGGCGGTCGCTACCCGATGTTTTCCAGGCGAAACGCCGGCGCCTTCGGCGGCGTTTTCGCATGTGCCTGGGCACTAGTGCCAGCTGGTGAAGGACCAAATGTGATGTTGCTGGCAATCTTTCACGGGCGTGGATCGTGATCGTTTTGAGATTGGCCGAAAATTCTTCTGCGCGCGGCTTACTCGCGATGCGGCGGTGGGACCTCTTCGGGCACTGGCAGTCCGCATCTGGCGAGCTCGTAGCGCGGAACGCGGTCGATCCGGTACTTGGTGAATTCATAGGAATGCACCAGGTTGGAGAGGAATCGGTGCGGGGTCATCGGTGCGCGCACCGAACTCAGCACCGCCTTGGTCTCGGGGCATTGCAGGGCCGTCACCGCCTCCGCGACCCATTGCATGTCCAAGTAACCCGGAATACCGGGATACACCTTCACCCACGGTCCGTCGGCGATCACCCAATCCGGGAAGAGGTTCTTGTCGTGGCCGATGCGGCCGTGCTTCAACCGGTCCGTGTGTTGCGCAAGCGGATTCGCCAATCCGATCTGGTCGATCACCCTGACGTCGAGCCCGACGTTCATGCCCACCATGCCGAGGTTGGTGAAAAACACTGTGTGCTGCGGCTTTTGGGGGGGCTTGTCGGGGCCCGGCTGCGCCTGCGGCACCAGGTCCCACTGGATGTAGTTGCCCGACGGCAGCAGTAACGCGCCGTCCGGGGTGTTGTCGAGGGCCGTCAAGATTGCGGCCATCCGCGGATAACCCAGGTAGTCGGCGGCGGTCAGTGGATGCGCGTGCCCGGTGGCCTGCGCGTAGAAGCGCCGCTCGTCGACGATGCCGGAGTAGGTGACGTGGGTGGCGTCGTCGCCCATCCCCGGTGAATTCGCCGCCCACAGTGACCAACCCGCCACCCCCAGCCAGAGCGCGCCCGCCGCGCCGGCCACCCAATAGCCCGTCTCCCGCGAATAGTCCTGGCCGTCCGGTATGGCCACCGGGATCACGGCCACCGGGGCCAGCAGGCAGAACAGCGGCGCCAGCAGCACCCGCCCGTGCATGAAGTCGCCGCCCTGCCGGATCCAGTAGAGCGCCTGCAGCAGGCCGCTCACCACAACGAAGGCCACGACGGCCGGGGGGCTTTGGACCGCCCGGGCCAGCCGACCGTAGTCGGGCGAGAGCGCGGGGCGCAGGAACGACGGCCGTCGGCGGGCGGCGAGTAGCAGCACCCCCAGCGGAACGAGGAGTACCACCGGCACCCAGACCGCGTAGGGCGCGTCGAAATTCGAGAGGTAGATCATGCCCTGGGACCACTTGTCGCCGGCCGCATCCTTGGCCAGGGCGGTGCCGGGCACCAGCAGGCCGTAGTAGCCCATCCGGAAGATCTCGTAGCCCACCGGCAGCAGGCCACCGGCCACCACGACCAGCACCCGGCGCCGCCACGTCCGCGCCGCGATGAGCATCATGATCAGCGCCAGCCCGCCCATCAGCGCCAGGTCGGGCCGAACCAAGACGCTGAAACCGGCCACGAACGCCAGCGCACCGATGAAGAGCCTGCGATCCGGGCGGTTGCGCACCGGCTGGGCCCAGCAGACCATCATCCACCAGAGCAGCCCGAGGTAGGCCAGCGTCAGCCCGCTTTCCAGCCCCGAGGTGGCGAAGTCACGCGCCGGCGGCAGCGCGACGTAGACCAACGCCCCGGCGGGCAGCATGACGGCCCTGCGGCCCCGCAGGCTGGGCGCATACAACCGGGCGGCCCCCAGCATCAGCAGCGCCACACCCAGCACCGAAAGTGTCAGGGCCAGCGCCAGCGCCACGTATTCCATGCGCATCGGCCCACCCACCCAGCTGCCGGCGTACATCAGGTAGGTCCAGGCCGTGGAGGTGTTGGCCTCCACCCGCTCGCCCTGGTTGAAGACCGGGCCGTTGCCGGCCAGCAGGTTGCGGACCGTGCGCAGCACGATCAGCCCGTCGTCGGCGATCCAGCGCCGCTGCCAGGCGCCCCAGGCGAACAGGACGGCGACCACCGCCACGCTGATCCACAGGCTGACCCGGACCATGGCGGTGTAGGGGAATACGGGCCAGCCCAACCGCCTGATGACCGGCCGGCCGCGCATCATGCGCGCCTTGAGGGCCTGCAGTTCGGAGCTAGCCGAAGGCAACGGCGGCTCCAACTGTCGCGATCCACGTCACCGCCAGCAGCTGCAGCACCCGGTCCCGCAGCGCGATGTCCTCGGGCTCGCCCGCCAGCCCGCCGTCCACGTCCACCGCGTACCGCAGGATGGCGATGGTGAACGGGACCATGGACACCACGAACCAGCCCGCCGCGCCGTGCTCCCGGTCGAACGCCCACAGCCCGTAGCAGACCACCAGCGCCGTGGCCGACAACGTCCAGACGAACCGCAGATAGGTGCTGGTGTAGTTCTCCAGCGCCTTGCGGATCTTGGCGCCGGTGCGCTCGGCCAGTTGCAGCTCGGCGTACCGCTTGCCGGCCACCATGAACAGCGACCCGAACGCCATCACCAGCAAGAACCACTGGGTCAGACGGATGTCGGTGGCCGCGCCCCCGGCGATGGCCCGCAGCAAATAGGCCGACGACACGATGCAGATGTCCATCACCGCTTGGTGTTTCAGGCCATAGCAGTAGCCCAGTTGCATGGCGAGGTAGACGGCCAGCACCAGCGCCAGATTGGGGGTGATCCACCAGCCGATAACCAGTGCGGCGATTCCCAGCACCACCGCCAGGGCGTAGGCCAGCCACTCCGGCACGACGCCCGCGGCGATGGGGCGAAACCTTTTGGTGGGGTGCTCGCGGTCGGCCTCGACGTCGCGCGCGTCGTTGATCAGGTAGATCGACGACGCGGCCAGGCAGAACGCCGCGAACGCGCCCAGGGCCGGGTAGGCCTTGTCCAGCACGTCGTGCAAGTGGTAGCGGACCGGACCGCCCAATGCGGCCAGCGGCGCGGCCAGCACCAGGACGTTCTTCACCCACTGGCGCGGGCGGATCGCCTTGACCACCCCGATCACCACGTTGCCCGGGGGCCCGGTCACCACGTCCTCACTCATTCGGCCAGACCTTCCGCGCCCGGCCTTCGAGCCGGACGGTGATTCGGGCGACGATGGCTCCGAGGGCGATGCCGCACGCCACGTCGCTGGGATAGTGCACGCCCAGCAGCATCCGCGACAACGCCATCGGGGGAACCAAGACGGCGGGCAGCGGCAGACCGGTGATCCGGCCCATCAGGATGGCCGCGGCCGTCGTCGAGGTGGCATGCGCTGACGGGAAACTCAGCTGGCTGGGCGTGCCGACGTTCACCACGACGGCCGGATCGTTGGGCCGCTTACGCCGCACCACCCGCTTGACCAACACGGCGGCGACGTGCGCGGCGAACGCGCCGGTTCCGGCCATCAGCCACTCCAAGCGCCGCTTCGGCATCAGCAGCGCGCCCACCGCCGCCACGGCCAGCCAGCCGATGCTGTGCTCGCCGAAATGCGACAGACCGCGCGCGGCCGTCAGCATGCCGGGCTGGTCGGCCAAGGCCGACTGCACAGCCACCAGCGCGGCCACCTCACCCGTAGGGGGTGGCGATTCAGGCATGCTTTCGCTCGGCGTGCGCGGGTAGCAGCGCCGTCTCCCACTTCTGCTTGCTGGACAGCACGGGCAACGCATCCCGGTACGTTTTGCGCATCTCGTCGAACCGGCTCGCCAGCCGGCGCTGCCGCCGCAGCGAGGCGAACAGCAGCTGGAACATCTTGCGGCGGTCGCGCTGCCGGTAGACCACGCCGCACCCGTCGGCCGTCGTCACGGTGACGCCGTCGACGGTGCACAACCGGAACCAGCGCGCGTCCTGGGTGGGCACGTTGAACTCCGGGCGCCGGCGGGCTTCGGGGTCGGCCTTGGTTGCGTTGTGCGCGATGCCGCGGGCCAGCCGATAACCGATCGACAGCGGGTTGACCGGCGGCTTCATCGCCCTGGTCTTGTTCGACGGCGGCGGCAGTTCGCTCGCCGCCGGCAGCACCACCGCGTCCGGGTATTCCTTGCGCAACCGATGTACCTCGGGCAGAGCGGATTCCAGGATCGAGAAGATGTGCTCGGGCCCAGCTAGGAAGTCGTCGATGGCCCTGTTCTGGATCGCAACCGTCGAATACTCAAGGCAGGCAAGGTGTTTCAGCGTCGCCCTTAGGTGACTGCGAACCAGTCCGGTGACGTCACCGTCCCAGTGCATCGCGGCGACCACCAGTCGGTTGCGCAGATGGAAGTAGGCCTGCCAGTCGATGGCGTCGTCCTTGTCGCTCCAGGCCATGTGCCAGATCGCCGCGCCCGGCAGGGTTACGGTCGGATACCCGTGCTCTCCGGCACGCAGGCCGTATTCGGCGTCGTCCCACTTGATGAACAGCGGCAGCGGCTGGCCCAGCTCCTCGGCGACCTGCCGCGGGATCATGCACGTCCACCAACCGTTGAAGTCGACGTCGATACGCCGGTGCAGCAGCGCGCTCCGAGCGTTCTTGTCGTTCAACGGGAATTGGGCGAAGTCATGGTCGTACTCCGCGTGCGGTGCGGCGGTCCACATGAAGTTCGACTGGTTGACGACCTCGCCCATTATGTGCAGGTGCGACGGCTCCTGCAGGTTGAGCATCTGGCCGCCGATGAGCATCGGCGTCTTAGCGAAGCGGTGCAACGCCAGCACCCGCAGGATGGTGTCCGGCTCGATGCGAATGTCGTCGTCCATGAACAGAATCTGTTGGCAGTCGGTGTTTTTCAGCGCTTCGTACATCACCCGGCTGTAGCCGCCGGAACCACCGAGATTGGGCTGGTCGTGCATGGACAGCCGGTTGCCCAGGCCGGCGGCGGCGGCCGGGAAGTCCGGGTGATCGCGCACTTTGCGGACGCCCTGGTCGGGGACGATCACCGCCCCAATCACCTCGTCCACCAACGGATCCGCGGTCAGGTCGGCCAGCGCGTTGACGCAGTCGGCGGGCCGATTGAACGTGGGGATGCCGACGGCGATGTTGGCCGTACCCGGGGCGGGCTCGGTCGCATACCAGCCACCGCTCACCAGGTTGACCACGGTGTCGGTGGTGATGTCGAACCAGATCCAGCCGCCGTCCTCGAACGGCTTGAGCGGCACCTCGATCTCGACGATGGCCGGTTGGTCGTCGGTACCGACGAATTGGCGGCCGTCCACGGAGATCCGCACTCCGGTGGCCTTCGTCCGGTAAACGTCGACGCGGCCGGTTCCGGTCAACTCGACCCGCAGCACCACCGCGGTACAGATCGACCAGCGGCGCCAGTAGCTCGCGGGGAACGCATTGAAGTAGGTGGCGAACGACACCTCGGACTCTTTGCCGATCTCCAGCGAAGTGCGGCTGGTCGCGTGCGCCCGCCGCGCATTGGTGGTCGATTCCTCCAGATACAGCTTGCGCACGTCCAGGGGTTCACCCGGACGCGGCAGGATAATTCTGGAAAGCAGGCTTACAGCAGTCATCAGGCGCCGCTCCTCCCCCTCGCTTCGGTCTGCGTCGTCGCCGGCGCGCTTGCCCCCGCGCCTTCTTCCACCAGAGGTTTGCCGTCGCGCAGGTGCGGCGCGACGGTGTTGTCGTACATGTTCAGTGCACTGGCAATCGCCATGTGCATGTCCAGATATTGATAGGTGCCCAACCGGCCACCGAAAAGCACCTTGGCGGAGGCGGTTTCGGCCTTCGCCCGCGCTCGGTACGCGGCAAGCAGGGTGCGGTCGGCCTCGGTGTTGATCGGATAGTAGGGCTCGTCGTCGTCTTCGGCGAACCGCGAGAACTCCCGCATGATCACCGTCTTGTCGGCGGGGTACTCACGCTCGGTGTGAAAGTGCCGGAATTCGTGGATGCGGGTGAAGGGCACGTCGGGATCGTTGTAGTTCATCACCGGCGTTCCCTGGAAATCCCCGATCGGCAACACTTCCACCTCGAAGTCCAGTGTGCGCCAACCGAGCCGGCCCTCGGCGTAGTCGAAGTAGCGGTCCAGCGGGCCGGTGTACACGACGGGCGCGTCCGGGCTTTCCGCGCGCAGCTGATCGCGAACCTCGAACCAGTCCGTGTCCAGCCGCACCTCGATGCGGTCGTCGGCGGCCATGTTCTGCAGCCACGCCGTGTAACCGTCGACCGGTAGGCCCTCGTAGGTGTCGCTGAAGTACCGGTTGTCGAAGGTGTAGCGCACCGGCAGCCGGGTGATGTTGGCGGCCGGCAGTTCCTTGGGATCGGTCTGCCACTGCTTGGCGGTGTAGCCCTTGACGAACGCCTCGTACAGCGGCCGGCCGATCAGCGAGATCGCCTTCTCCTCGAGGTTTTGCGCGTCCTCGGTTTTGATCTCGGCGGCCTGCTCGGCGATCAGCCTGCGCGCTTCGTCCGGGGTGAAGTATCTGCCGAAGAACTGCGACACCAGGCCCAGCCCCATCGGGAACTGGTAGGCCTGCCCGTTGTGCATCGCGAACACCCGGTGCCGGTAGTCGGTGAAGTCGGTGAACTGCCGCACGTAGT
>NZ_LZSZ01000118.1:0-633 GCF_001665645.1 Mycobacterium sp. 852002-30065_SCH5024008
CCCGCCGTGGCCACACAGCGCATGGTGGCGACGACGATCCGCCGGCGGGTCTCCTCGCCGCTGGCGCCGACCGGGCGTCCACGCTGCGCCCGCGTCACCGTGCTCTCCCCACTCGCGCGTCCTGTCCGCCGGCTCTGAGTGCCCGGCAGGTCGAATATAATCGAGTGATCGATTAGTTTGGGCTTCCGCGCGGAGGTGCGCAGTGTGTGATGGACGGACCTGCGGCGGGTTCCGCGCGGCATGAGCGTCGCGCCGTCGCAATTGGGCCGCCCGGTGGGCGCCGACGGGGAGCAGACCCGCGCTCGGATCATCACCGCGGCGATGCGGTGTGTGGCCGAGATGGGCTACTCCCGCACTACGATTCGCGAGATCGCCCGCACCGCGAACGTCACCAGCGCCAGCCTGTACAACTACTTTCCGAACAAGGCCGAGTTGATCAAGGCCGCGATCGCGGCACGCACCGATGTCGCATTGCCTCGACTGCGGGCGGCCGCCGCGGGCGCCGGGACCGCCATCGATCGGATCGAGGCGGTGCTCGACGAGTCGGGCCGGCTCATGCGCGAGTACCCGGATCTCGCCGCCTTCGAGTGGGTGATCCGCGCCGAGGGCGTGGCCGACGTCGCGCCGCGTCAT
>NZ_LZSZ01000119.1:0-589 GCF_001665645.1 Mycobacterium sp. 852002-30065_SCH5024008
CGGGGTCACTGAGGTCGCCCAGCTGGTCTCGTTGCCAGAGCGTGTAGTCGGCGTACTGCACCGCCAACGGCACCCAACCCGGGGCCTGACCGGCGCAGCGGGCGGCATAGGCGGTGCCTAGATCCTGTATCAGCGGGGTGATCGACCCGCCATCAGCGACGATATGATGCGCCACGGCCACCAACACATACTCATCTGCGCCGAGCCGGAAAAGCTGCGCCCGCAACGGAATCTCGACGCCCAGATCAAACCGATACCCCGCCACCGCGGCGATGGCCTCCTCGAGCCGCTCGGGCAGCCAGCCGCTGGCATCCACCACGGCCCAACCGAAATCGGCCTGCCCAGGCGGCACTACAACCTGGTGAGGGGTTCCGTCGACCGCGGGGAAGACGGTGCGCAGGCTTTCATGGCGGCCCACCACATCACCCAGCGCCACCCCCAACGCCTCCGCATCCAACTGCCCGTCCAGGCGCAGCGCCACAGGCATGTTGTAAACCGGCGACCGGCCCAACAACTGATCGATAAACCACAACCGCGACTGGGCAAACGCTGTCTCTTATACACATCTGACGCTGCCGACGATCGCATA
>NZ_LZSZ01000120.1:0-502 GCF_001665645.1 Mycobacterium sp. 852002-30065_SCH5024008
CGGGCCAGCCGCGCCGCGGTGTAGACCCCGTCATGCGGATCGCTGGGGTTGGACGGCTTGTTCTCCTTGCCGTCGGACTCCAGCACGATGCGCGCCGGCGGCGGGCCGTCGCCGCCCCCCATCACCGAGCCGACCGTCGCGATGGCCTGCAGCGCGGTGAAGAGGCCTTCACCCGTCGCGGTCTTGGGGGCCGGTTTCAAGTTGTCGATCGCCGCCTTCACGGCCGCGCGGTTGGTGGTCGGGGAGACCAGCAGCGAGGCGTTGGCCGCGAACTCCACCAGCCCCAGGTTGATGGCCGGCGTCAGCTCGTCGGCGAATTGCTTGCCGGCCTCCTTGGCGGCGGTCAGCCGGTCGGGCGGGACGTCGGTGGAGGCCATGGACTCCGACACGTCGATGACCAGCATGACGACCGCGCGGTTCAGCGGGATCCGGACGTCGGAGGTCGGCCCGGCCATCGCGGTGGTCAGCAGGGCCAGGCTGAGCCTGTCTCTTATACACACAT
>NZ_LZSZ01000121.1:0-46971 GCF_001665645.1 Mycobacterium sp. 852002-30065_SCH5024008
GATGTGTATAAGAGGGAGCCGACCTCATCCTCGTGGACATCTGCCGGTCGCTGCCGCAGCTGGACTATGAGTTGGCGACCGAAGACGAACTCGCAGAAACGGTGGCTCTGGTGGCCGAGTACGGCGGTCGCTGTGTCAGCCGGGTCGTCGACGTCCGCGACGAGGCTGCATTGCAGCGAGCCGTCGACGACGGTGTCGACGAACTAGGCGGCCTCGAGGGTGCGGTGGCCAATGCCGGTGTCCTCACCGTTGCTTCGTGGGACAAGACGACAGCACAGCAGTGGCGCACCGTGGTGGACGTGAATCTCATCGGCACATGGAATACCTGCGCTGCCGCGATTCCGCACCTGATAGCTCGTGGCGGCGGCAGTCTCGTGAACATCAGCTCGGCCGGTGCGCTGAAAGGTTATCCGCTGCAGCTTCCCTATACGGCCGCCAAACAGGGTGTGGTCGGTCTGACTCAAGCACTGGCCAACGAGCTCGCCGCGCAGAGCATCAGGGTCAACTCCGTTCATCCCACCGGTGTCCCGACCGGCATGATTCCCACTGCGTTGGGTGATCTACTCGGGGGCGAGCGCGCGGATCTGGTTCCGAGCTTCATCAACGCTATGCCGACTCCGTGCATCGACACCGTCGACGTCAGCAACGCGGTGCTTTTCCTCATCTCCGATGAGTCGCGTTTCGTCACCGGCTTGCAGTTCAAGGTCGATGCGGGAGTCACGATCAAGTGACGGCGCAGCGGCCGGCCGGCTGTCGCTGATCAGACGCCGGCTACTCGGTTGCCGTGCCTCGTGCAAGGCCGGTCAACGCAGCCAATCACATTCGGTCAGCTCAGCCGAGAGCTCCCACAGCCGTCGCGCGGTGCGCGGATCCCTGGTCTTTTTGCGCGACCTGGTGACCCGTGGTTTGCCGAACTGCAGAAGCGTGGGTGCGAGATAGGTGCCTGGCGCGAGATCCTGCGTCGCGGCGATGACGCTGGACCGCGCTGCGGTATGTGCGCTCTGCGGAAAGTCCTTCAGCCACCACTGATTCGACGACCATCGCAGAAATCCCCGGTCGTAACGGACGATGTCGGTGTCGGCACCCCCGGGGTCGACGGCAACGGCGGGCATTCCGCGTCGTCCCATCTCGCTGGTGAACAGCATCACCGCGAGCTTAGACTCGCCGTACGCTGACCACTTCGAATAACGCCGGGTTTGCCAGTTCAGGTCCTCGAGGTGCAATCGGCTGAACATGTGACTCAGGCTGGTCACCGAGACCACCCGGGTGGTGATCCGGTTGCTGAGAAGACATGTCAGCGCGTAGTGCCCCAGGTAGTTGATGCCCATGTGCATCTCGAAGCCGTCGGCCGTTCGGCGCAGCGGCAGACCGAGGACTCCAGCGTTGTTCACCAAAACATCGACCTCGTCAACAGATTCGGCGAATTTGCGCACACTCGTCAGATCCCCGAGGTCGAGTCGAGCCACCGCAACGTCGCCGCCGATAGCGGCTGCTACCCGCTCAGACTTCTCCATGTCGCGGGCAGCGATCACGATCTGGTGCCCTTGAGCGGCAAGCGCGGTCGCTGTCTCTTTTCCCAACCCACTGTTGCCGCCGGTAACGATTATCCGCACAATCCGGGGATCCTCATGCGATCAATCGACCTTATTGTGGCGTGGTCTGCGCCACGTCACCGTGATGAGGCGAGCCCTGCGCTCACGGTGTCGAGATCGTGACACCTGAGAGGTCCCCGGCGTCGCGCCAATCCTGGAGAAGTTTCTCGAACGCGTAATAGCCCAGGCCATACAACTCACCGGTATAGGAGCGTGGCCGTAGTTCACCCGTCCCATCGGCGATCTCCTGACCGTCATTGTTGAAATAGCCCGGTGTGCATTCGCGGATGAAGTCGGTGGTGTCGACAGAGACACTGCGGACATGGTCCACGTATGCGTCCTGGGCTTCCGACGTGACCTCGACCGTCGCGGCATTGCGCTGCGACGCCTGCTCGATGATCCAGGCGATGTGGCGGGCCTCATTGTTGAACGTCTCCGTCGTCGAGGCATTGAAACCGCCCTGGAAGAAGCCCATGTAGAACGAGTTCGGGAATCCGTGGGTCATCACACCGTGCAGCGTCCGAAACTCGTGCGCCCAGTTGTCGTAAAGCGACCGGCCGCCGCGCCCGGAGATCTTGTCGATTCCCCACCTCCGCTGTAGGTCGCTCGTCACTTCGAATCCGCTGGCGAAGATCATGCAGTCGATCTCGTATTCGGTGTTCTCGTGAATGAAGCCGCGCCTGGTTATCCGCTCGACACCTTGTGTGGGTGCCACGTCGAGAAGCGTGACGTTAGACCTGTTGAAGGTGGGGTAGTAATCGTCGCTTGACGCCGGCCGCTTGCACATGTGGCGGTACCACGGCTTCAGGATCGCCGCTGTCTTAGGATCTTTCACCGTTGAGTCGACGCGAGTCCGCAGTCGCTCCATCACGCGATAGTCCATGACTTCACGTACCGCGAGAAACTCCTCCGGTGATTGCGGCCATCCGGTCTGCTCGAACTGCGCTGAGAGATTGCGGTTGATCTCCGTCCATATGTCGCAGATCCGGTCTGGCTCACCAGGCAACAACCCGTCGAGCGCAGCCCGGTGGAAATTCATTTGGCGTTCCCGTTGCCAGCCGGGTTGTAAGCCGGCTATCCAGTCCGGATCAGTCGGGGTGTTGTGACGCTCGTCGACAGTTGAAGCGGTGCGCTGGAGGACGAACAGCTGTTCTGCGTATCGCCCCAGAAACGGAATCGCCTGGATTGCCGAGGCGCCGGTACCGACGATTGCCACCCGCTTGTCGCCCAGCTTGTCCAGAACGGGCTCTTCTTGACTGCCGCCGGTGTAGCCGTAATCCCAACGGGCAGTGTGAAACATCTCGCCCTCGAAGTCGTCGAGACCCGGCACGCGCGGCACCTTCGGCGTGTTGATCGGCCCCATGGCAATAATCACGAACCGGGCCCGTAGGTCGTCACCCCGATCGGTTCCGATGCGCCATCGGCAGATGGACTCATCCCAGCTCAACGCGTTGACGCAGGTGTGAAACAGCGCGCCTTGATAGAGACTGAACCGTTTGGCGACACTTTGGCAATACGTCCTGATTTCGAGGCCGTCTGCAAATTTTTTCGACGGAACGAAACCCATCTCCTCCAGCAGCGGCAAATAACAGTAGGAGTCGTTGTCGCAGGACAGGCCGGGATAGCGATTCCAGTACCAAACGCCGCCGAAATCACCAGCCTGTTCGATGATCCGACAGTCTTCGACGCCCGCCTTGCGCAGATGGTAGCCGGCCAAGACACCGGCCCAACCACCGCCGAGGATTGCCACATCCATCTCGTCGTTGAGCGCCGGGCGTGACACCCGCGGCAGGTGTGGATCGCTGTAGTCGAGTCCGGCGCTCGTTTCCGATGCCGGGGCATACTGGGCCTGCCCTTCGGGCCGGAGCCGGCGGTCGCGCTCCCACCGGTACCGCTGGCGGAGGGTGGGGATGTCCACATCTTCTGGGTCGGGCAGAGTTGTCGGTTCACACGTCATCGGCGTGGCTCCTCTGTCGGTCGGACGATGAACACCAAGGGGAGGCTTTCCATCGCCAGCAGCGCGGCGTTGGGAAGGTATCTGATGTCCTCGACCGGCACGGCCAGGCGTAGGTCGGGGAGTCTGCGCGCAGTCTGTCGCGCCGCGACCAGCAGCTGCATTCGTGCCAATGCGATTCCCAGACACAAATGAGTGCCGGCCCCGAAGGTCATGCTCTTCCTGAGGTTGATGCGGCTGGTGTCGAATTGGCGCGGGCATTGGAAGACGGATTCATCGTCGTTGGCCGAGGCGAACAAGATGAGCAGATGTGCGCCCTGGGGTAACTCGATGCCACCGAGGTGCACTGGGGCCGTTGTGACCCGCGACAGGGCACGTACCGGAGGTTCGAGCCGCAACAGCTCCTCGATGAGTTTGCTCATCTGCGCGTCGTCGTGGCCGGCCGCGTAGAACTGCTCGCCGATCTCCGGATTGGTCGCGACCTGGAAAAGGATGTTGGTAAAGGCTGTCGACATCGAGTCGTGGGTGTTGATCAGCAACGCGCGCGCAGTGGCGACCAGCTCTTCAAAACTCAACGGTTCCTCGTCAGAAGCGGGTGCCGTGATGATGTCGGAGAGCATGTCATCTTCCGGCGCGTCGATGCGCCGGCGAACCAGATCGATGAGATAGCGCTGCATCTCGGCAAGGTCATGCGCCGCGGCGATCATGTCTTCTCGAGTGTTCTGCAGACTGAATTGGGACAAATAGGCACTGCCCCAACGCTTGATGGTGGCCATGTCGAGGTCATCGACCTGCAGTTGCTGCTGGCTGAAAGCGATCGCCATAGGCAGCGCGAGATCGTGCAACCCGTCGACGCGTCCACGGTCGACGAAGCCGTCGATCAAGCCATTGACGAGAGCCTCGAATTGCGGTTGAAGGGAATTCATCCGCTTCCTGCTGAACGCCTGTGACAACAGCCGGCGCACCCGGGTGTGCTTGGGCGGATCAATGTTGGCGACGTCGGGAAAGAACCCACCGCCCTCGCGCTCTAATACTTCTTTGATCGCGTCGAGGTGGCCGCTCGCCATGTGCTTGTAGTAGCCGAGCTCCTGGGAGAACACCACAGGGTCGCGAAGTACCGTCATCAGGTCTTCGTGACGCGACACCAGATACATGCCTAGGTCTTCTTCGAAGTGGACCGGGTCGCTGTTGCGCAGCGCGCGATAGTAGTCGAACGGCTTCTCCTGCACGGCAGGGTCGATGAAGGACACCTTCTCCAGAAGGTCCGAATATTCGCCGCCGGCGGGGCAATTCGCTGCGCTTTCGGAATGTTCAGTCGTCACGGGTATGCCTTCTTTCGATCACTTGTTGGCAGTCGCGGTCGCCGACATGCGAGCCGTCTGGTTCTGGCTGTCCCAGGTGTGCGGGCCGATTCCGCGTTGCCGCAGATCGGCCTTGATCACGCGCAACGTTGCTTGGGTCTTGGGCAATTCGTCGATGAACTCGATGTAGCGAGGCACCATGAAACGCGTCATCCGGCTCGCGAGGTCCGCTGCCAGCTCTGGCGCGGTGATCGACGAGCCCGGACGGCGCACCGCGAACAGAAGAACCTCGTCTTCCATCGAGTCCGCCGGGACCGCGACCGCGGCGCACTCGACGATCTCCGGGTTCTGCAGCACGTCTGCTTCGACTTCGAACGATGAGATGTTCTCTCCTCGGCGCCGGATCACGTCCTTGAGCCGATCAACGAACGTGTACTCGCCGTCGGCGTTACGGACGAGCGCATCGCCGGTGTGGAACCAGCCGTTGCGCCACGCCGCCGCGGTTGCGCTGTCGTTGTTCAGGTATCCGGCGTTCATCACCCATGGCTCTCGCGCCCTGATAGCGCATTCTCCAGGGGTGCCGTCCGGGACCTCGTAATCGTTGTCGTCCACCAGCCGGACTTCGAAGCCCGGGTATCCCTGCCGAAGCCGGCCCACGGTGTGTTCGTTGGCGGGGTTCCACCCCGAACGGATCGCCACGCCCCCTTCGGTGCTGTTGTACACGGTGCAGATGCGCACGCCGAATCTCTCACTGAACTGCCGATAACTGTTGCCCAGGGGAGCCATGAATAGGTTGGTCAACGTGGTGGCGCCGTCCGGGCTGTTGGGATCGCGCAGTAGCACGTCTGCCATCGAACCCACGAGCATGCCTGTGGTGATAGCGAATTCGGTTATGTCGCTCCAGAAACTGCTGAGCGCGAATCGTGGTCGCATGACGACCTGGCCGCCGACCATAGCCGCGTTGTAGGGGATGGATTTGGAGCCGAAGTGGGCGTGTGACGTGGTGCAGTAGAAGACGTCGTCTGACGTGAGGTCTTCGAGCGGGAAGGTCCCGGAATTGATCGAGTGGAGCTGACCCCAGGGCAGACGTACGGCCTTGGAGGGCCCGGTGGTTCCCGAGGTGTAGGTGATACAGGCGATGTCGTGGAACCGGGGCTCAATCATCACGCGCTTCGCCTCGGCGACGTCGGTGTCGATATCGGTCGGCCGGGTCGGGGCGGGCAGCTCGGCCGCCGGGATAGCTGTCTCGTCATCGTCGTCGATGACGAGAACCGTTGTAATCGTGTGTAATTCAGCAGCAACGGCGTCGAGTGCGCTGAGGTGTCGTGAGGCGACAACGAGCAGCGCTGGTGCGCAGTTGTTGATGGCGTAGGCGAGCATACGGCCACGAAATTCCGGGTTGGTGGCCGCGTCGACCGCGCCGATGCTCGCCAGCCCCAGCCACACGGCCACGGAGTCCAGGCCGGTGTCGAGGACGGTGACCACGACATCCCCGCGTTTGACGCCCAGTGCGAGGAAGCGCGCTGACCACAGGGTCATCGACTCTTGCAGTTCGGCCCACGTTGCTGCCTTGCCGTCGACCGTTCGGATGAAGTGCCGACGCGGATCGGTCACGGCCATCCTGTTGACGATGGCCGGCAACGTTTCCTGGGTCGGCAAGGTCACGCGTACTTCCAGAAAGCCCGCATCATCGAGATCTTGCCGGCGTCATTGAAGGTGAAGTGGTCGATCAGCGGACCCACGTGCTGCAGGGCGCCGTTGCGGGTGACAACACCCTGCAAGATGGCGATCGCCTCGTTGCCGCAGATGACGATGTCGCGCTCGAGCCACAATTTCATCGGAGACAGGTCAGAAACCATGCCCCAGAACGTGGTTCGCAGGCTCTCGATCCCGCTGTAGGTGTCGACCCCGACCGGGTCTTCGAGAACGCTGTCATCGGCCCACAACGCCAACCAGCCCTCTTTGTCGTGATTGCTCAGCGTTTCGCAGTGGCTATTGATCGCTGCGACAATCGCGTCAGCATCGGGCATAGGTGTTCCCTCTCTCGAGATTCATTCAGTGCCGGGACATGGTCAGACTTTGCTCACTTCGTCGCTCCAGCCCGAGTCACGCTCCTGCACAGCAGCTTTGACGCCCTCTTCATGGATGATACGGAGGTGGTGCTCTTTGGCGACGGCTGCTTCCGCGTCGGGCACGTAGGGGTCTCGGCCCACGTCGACCATCGCCGACAGCCCGGCCGCCTCGTAAAGGCGGTGGGTACCGCGCTTGTTGGCCACGAGGTCGCCGGTTTCCATTCGCGCGATCTGCTCGGCAAAGCGCATCGCGACGGCTTCTTCCTCTCCCAGCGGGACGACCCGGTTCACGTAGAACAGTTGGCGCGCGGTGTGCGCGTCCAGCCATCCCCCCGTCATCCACAACTGCTTCATCACCCGGATGGGGAAGTGGAACGGCATCAGTGCATAGGGGCCGTACGGAGCGCCGACCCCCACCCGAGACTCTTCCCAACTGAAGCGCGAGTTTTCGGCGGCGATGACTACGTCCGCGGCGAGCAGGAATGTGTTCGCGTGGGGCCCGACAAAGCCCTTGGTGGCCACGACGAGGCCCTTGGTGAACCGCCACGGAGGTAGCAATTCGCCGGTGTGTACCCAGTACTTGTCCTCGATCGTCGCGGGTTCCTGTCCGCCGACGGTTTCGCTGGCGACTTGTTGGATGTCGTGTCCCGACGAGAAATTGGGTCCCTCTGCGGACAACAACACGCATTTGACGGCGTCGATACGGTTACAGTCGGCGAGAACGCAGTAGAACTCCTTCTCCATTCCACTGTTGATGGCGTTCATCTTCGCAGGCCGGTTCAGACGTACCGTGACGATGCTCCCGTGCCGCCGTACAACCAGGAACTCCATTCCTGGCCAATCGGTTTCAGACACGGTCTTCCCCCCGTCCCGCAACGTGTTCAGCCACGGGGAAGACCGAGAACATGTTGCGCGATGATGTTGCGCTGAATTTCCGACGTTCCGCCCGCGATGGTGGCCGCGACACCCCGGGTGTAACGCTCGAAACCGCTAGCGAAATACTCGTCATTGTTCATGTGCTGGTAGCGGCCGGTTAGGGGATGAAGCAGACCTTCGATCCCGGATGTCGACAGCACAACATCGGCGGCGCGACACTCGGCTTCCGAGCCCAGAAGTTTGAGTAACGAGACGGACGATGTGTCGGTTTCGCCCCGCGCGGCCCGGGCCAAAGCGGCTGATCCCAATGCGCGCAGGGCGTGATAATCGATGATCATCGACGCGTACTGGTCCTGGCCGAGCGGTGACTGAGGTTGACAATCGGCGATCAGGTTGTCGAGTCGATCGGCGAACAGCAACCACATCATGGTCCGCTCGTGGCCGAGCGAACCATTAGCCACTCGCCAACCCTGATTCAGCGCGCCGACAAGGTTTTTCGCCGGAACACGGACGTCGGTGAAGAAAACTTCGTTGAAGTCGAGATTGTCCGCGCTGGCGATGTCGCCGAAGGGCCGGCAAACCACGCCCTCGCTGTCGGTCGGAATCACCAGCGCTGAAATGCCCTTGTGCTTGGGTGCATCGGGGTCGGTACGCACGAAGGTCAGCAGGAAGTCGGCATCATGGGCCCCCGACGTCCACACCTTCTGGCCGGTGACGATGAAATCGTCGCCGTCGCGGACAGCGCGCGTCCGCAGGGAGGCAAGGTCAGAGCCGGCGTTGGGCTCACTCATCCCCAGCGAGGCTGTCTTCTCACCCCGCAGCACCGGGACGGCCCACTGCTGTTTCTGTTCCGGCGTACCGAACGAGATCAAAGATGTCGCAACGATGTTGACGCCTTGCGGATTGAAACTGTGGAAAATTCTGCGCCGGCACAGTTCGTCGAGATGGACGAATTGCTGTAGGACGGTGGCGTTGCGTCCGCCGAATTCGGGTGGCTGGGCGGGCAGCAGCCAACCCTGATCGAACAACAGGTGCTGCCAGTCCTTGGCCCATTGCGGCATATGCGACACCGACCGAGGCCGCTCCCGTGTGAGGGCTTCCGATGGGGTGTGCTCGTCGAGAAACGCGGCGAATTCGGCCCGAAAGGCTTCGACGTCGTCGTCAAAAGTCAGCTGCACCATACTCCTTCGCGACGAATGTGCGGTGCTCTTCTGCGCTGCCGAGCAACAGCTCGCCTGCTCGCGCGCGCTTGATGGCGAACTGCAGATCGTTTTCCCAGGTCAAGCTCATCGCGCCAAAGCATTGCATTCCGTGGCGCACAACCTGCGACTGGGCTTCGCCCGCAGCGGCTTTCGCCATGCGGGCAAGCAGGCGGCGGCGGGGATCGTGGGCGGCAATGGTGAGCGCCGAGAAGTAGGCCAACGCGCGGGCTCGCTCGACCGCTACGTACATGTCGACGGCCTTATGCTGCAGCGCCTGGAAAGACCCGATCACAACCCCGAACTGCTTGCGCTGTTTCAGGTGGTCCAGGGTGAGGTCGAGGATGCGTTGGCAAGCTCCGACAGTCGTGATCGCCATGGCGGTTAGCGCGACTTGAAGCGCCCGTTCGCGGTCGCCAACGACACGGTCATCCTCAGCGACGCGCACGCCGTCGAACCATAGGTCGGCGACATGCAGGACGGGATCGAACGTCGCTAGCCGGCGAGCAACCACCTGGCTGGCGTCGACGATGAACACCCCAGATGCGGTGGTAATCGCGAGCCGATCTGCGCGATCACCGTCCAGGACGAACCGGGCCACACCGTCGAGGAGCCACCCGTCACGCGCGCGCCGTGTTGTGACTCCGCCCCAGACGGCCGTGCCGGAGCCCGCCGGGTCATACCGATCACCCACCAACGGAGCGAACTGCGTGAGCGACGCCAAGAAGGGCGTCGGATCGGTCACGCGACCCAATTCTTCTAAGACGAGGATGAGTTCGATCAGATTGTCCGGATCGCTCAGCTCAGTCCAACCCTGATCCCGGTACCACCGCCAGAGGTCATCCGCGTTCGCGCGTCCTTCCGCGATCTGTCGAACCAACGCCGGCGGACACTGTTTGTCTACCGCCTCCCGAACCGTATCGCGCCAAAAGCGCTGGTCGTTGTCGAGCTCAAGAAGCACGCACGCTCCGTCTCCGTTGCAGGTCTGCGCCGAGAATACTATTCTCTTTAAATGAAAGTCAATGTTGGCGGTGGTTGACAATCACTATAAGCAGATAGCAGCATTCAGCATTGGCGGAGCATGTCGACGGTGGTCACCCCGGCCATCGAGCATCGCCCACGTCGGCGATCGCACCGGGCCGGTCACGAAAGGTGCGCGAGCACTCGGCGCCCGACTAGGCGGCCCGGCCGGACAACGCGGCTATCACTGAGCAGGAGAAGCATGATGGCAAGGCAGCCGAGTTCGGCAGCAGACGAAGAGTCGCGTGTCGAGATGGACGTGTCCGACGTCGACCACCGGGTCGGAAAGCCCATCGGTGGTGGACAGTTATGGGATCCCTGCAGTTCGTCGGATATTCGCCGCTGGGTCATGGCGATGGACTATCCGAACCCGCTGCATTGGGACGAGCAGTTCGCTCGGGACTCGGCTTTCGGCGGCCTCGTCGCTCCGCAGTCCATTGCGGTCGCGCTCGATTACGGGCACGGCGCGGCACCTGCCTGTGTCGGTCACATCCCGAAGAGCCACTTGATCTTCGGCGGCGAGGAATGGTGGTTCTACGGCTGTCCGGTGCGCCCGGGCGACCAGCTTTTCCAGCAGCGGCGTTTTCACGACTACAAAGTGGTGGAGACGAAATTCGCTGGACCGACGATGTTTTCGCGAGGCGACACCGTTCACAGGAACCAGCATGGGGTCTTGGTGGCCCGCGAACGTTCCACCGCAATTCGCTACCTTTACGAAGAGGCGACCAAGCGTGGAATGTTCGAAAGCCAGCTCGGCGAGATCAAGCGGTGGACGCAGCTGGAACTCGAGGAGATCGACCGAGTGCGCCGGGATTGGCTGGAATCCAATCGGGCCGGCGTTTCCCCGCGCTTCGATGAGGTCAAGGTGGGCGATACGTTGCCGCGCCGGGTCATCGGGCCGCACAGCATCGCCACTTTCACCACCGAATATCGCGCGTTCGTGTTCAACACCTGGGGCTCGTTCTATTGGGTCACGCCCGAAGGTGTCGACGACCCATGGGTGTATCAGGATCCGGGCTTCGGGAAAGACTTCGCATTCGACGAGGAAGACGCGTTCATCGATCCGCGCAAGCGTGACGGCCTGTATGTCGGTCCGTCACGGGGCCACATCGACGCCGATCGCGCGAGCGAAGTGGGTATGGCCCGCGCCTACGGCTACGGTGCGACGATGGGCGCGTGGTGTACCGACTATCTCGCCTACTGGGCAGGCCACGACGGAATGGTGCGCCACAGCAAAGCCGATTTTCGCGGTCCTGCTTTCGAAGGCGACGTGACGTACTTCGAGGGTGAGGTCATCGACAAGCAGTCCGAGTCGGCGTGGGGTATGCCTCTTATCCAGGTGAAGGTGCACCTGAAAAACCAAAACGGCGAAGAACTCGTCAAGTGCACAGCCGAGATCGAATTGCCGTTCTGAGCGACTCCGGCATCCGATGACGACCAACATTGCACCGGCGCCGTCGATCTCAGCAGGTCCGCCGTTGAGCGAAGAGCCCGGGCTCGGGGCACTCACACTGCCCGGCTTCCTGCGCGAAGTCACATCGATGTACGGCGATCGCGAAGCCCTGGTATTCCACTCGGCGGACGGGGATACCCGTTGGACGTACGACGAGCTGTGGGAGCAGGCCGTGCAAGTGGCGGCCGCCCTGCGAGCCAGTGGTGTCGGCAAAGACACCCGGGTGGGTCTGCTGATGACCAACCGTCCCGAGTGGTTGGCGGCGTTCTTCGGCATCTCGATGGCCGGCGGCGTTGCTGTGGCGCTGAGCACCTTTTCCACACCGGCCGAGCTCGAGTATCTGCTCACCGCATCGAACGTTGCGCTGTTGCTCTTCGAACGGCAGGTGCTGAAGACGGATTTCCTCGCGGTGTTGTCCGATCTCGTGCCCGAACTGGGTGAAACAACCTCCGCGCCATTGCAATCCGAGAAATTTCCGTTCCTTCGCGGGCTCGTGCTGGTTGGCCAGCCAGGCCCCGGTGCCGATGACTGGGCAACCTTCTTGGCCCGCGGCGCTCGGCAGCCGCGTCAACTGGTCTTGGCAACGGCGGAGGCGGTGAACCCCAGCGATGCAGGAGCGTTGTTCTTCTCGTCGGGTTCGACGAGCAAGCCCAAGGGCATCCTCAATGCGCATCGCGGCATCACCATTCAGATGTGGCGTTTCCGACGAGTGTGCGGATTCGAGCCGAGCGACGACATTCGATGCTGGTCGGCCAACGGATTTTTTTGGTCGGGCAATTTCGTCATGTCGCTAGGCGCGACGCTGGCGGCGGGCGGGTGCCTGGTGCTGCAGCCTACTTTTGCTGCCGTCGAAGCGTTGGAATTGATGGCCTCGGAGCGGGTGAACTATCCGTTCGCGTGGCCGCACCAGTGGGCTCAGATCGAGGCCGCGCCCAACTGGCACTCCGTCGATCTCAGCAGCATGCGATTTGCCGACGTCAAGACCCCGATCGCCCGCCACCCCACGGTCACCCACGAGTGGTATCTGCCGGACCACGCCTACGGCAACACTGAAACGTTCACGATAACAACCATTTTCGACGTCAACGCATCGCCGGAGCAGCACATCGACAGTTGGGGCGTCGCCCTTCCGGGTGTGACGCTGAAGATCGTCGACCCGATGACCGGCCACGTTGTGCCACGCGGCACGAGCGGCGAAATCTGTGTCAAGGGGCCCACCCTCATGCTTGGCTATATCGGGACGCCGCTTGATGAGACGCTCGACTCCGAAGGTTTCTTTCACACGGGCGACGGGGGGCACCTTGATGAGGCCGGGCGGCTGTTCTGGACGGGCCGGCTCACCGAGATCATCAAGACCGGCGGCGCGAATGTCTCACCGCTGGAAGTCGATGAGATCCTGGCCCGGTATCCGGCCGTCAAGGTGGCCAAAACCGTTGGTGTCCCGCACGAGACGCTCGGCGAGGTCGTCGTGGCCTGCGTTGTGGCACATCACGACTCGAGTATTGAGGCCGAGAAGATACTGATGTTTCTCCGCAAGCACCTCGCAAGTTACAAGGTGCCGCGTCACGTACTGTTCTTCCACGATGACGACATCTCGCTGACCGGCAGTGACAAAGTCAGAGTCGGTGAGCTACGTCAACTGGCCGCCGCGAAACTGCAGTCGCAACAGCGATCAGCCCCCGTCGGAAGTTGACGCCTCACCCCGATGCACGCAAGGCTATGAGATGGCGGGCCGCTCGCCTTCGTCTGACTTCGCGGTCAAGGTGCGACCGCCTTTCGGCACCACGACCAGACGACGTCTTCCGTCAAGCCAGTTTCCCCGATACCGCCATGCAACGCGTTGTACTGCCCCAGGGAAGTCATCGTCGAGCCCAGCAACGACGTCAACTGCTTTACCGTGAGATCTTGCCGGATCAAGCCCGCCCGCGAACACGCGGTCAGGATTTGCGTCAGTAACTGACGGTGGGGTTCCCACACTTTGGCAAACGCCTCAGGGTTCTCCAACTCCAGACTCAGGTTGTATATCAGCACCAAACGGCCGCCCACCTCCTGCGACGCTCCCGGCCGCGAAAGAACGGCGCGGCACCACGCCTCGAGTTGGGCCATGGGTCCATCGGCAGCCTGCACCTGAACTCGTATCGCTTCGGTGAACTGCGCGGTCAGGTCTTCGTACAAGGCCAGCAAGAGTTCGTCCTTGCCGGCGAAATGTTGATAGAAGGTGCGAACACTGAGATTGGCTCGATCGGCGAGAGCCTGGAGTGTGAAGTTGGCTTGACCCGATTCCTGGACCAATTCCAACGCGGTCGCCATGAATTGCGTACTGCGTTTCACCGCCAACGCGCGAGCTTCGCCGAGCCGACGCTCGATAGCTCGTTCCTGCCAGCCCTTTGTGGCATCTTTGGCCGCAGGCGTCTCTGCGGGCGGTTCGCCTGAAGTCACGATTGTCTCCCTGTCCAACAAAACGCCATAGGGCCACCATATTGGCACCAGCTCCGCGGTTACGACGGGATGCTGCCGCGTCAGCCCGCCGCACACGGCCTGCTCGTCGGCGACGTGAGAATCATCCTCTCAATATCGGAAGCGTTACTATCCTATTTTAGGATTGCGAATGCGCAGGAACCAAGTATTGACGTTACTCAAAATGTTAAGCTCGCGATGCTCGTGATCGTGCGTCCCTGCCGCGCCCGCCGAAATCGGCGCCGGATGGGGCGCGTCGTTGCTCGGGCCGGCGAAGGGCGAGCTTGCGCCGGTGAACCGCCCAGAGCGAACGATTGTCCTCACCGATCACCGATAGGGAGACGTAGTGATGAGTCACAACAGCACCTTTCAGGCCCTCGTTGCACGGAAAAACGAAGACCACTTTGACACGGCGGTCGAAACACTCGACATGTCCGAGCTGCCGCCCGGCGAAGTTCTTGTGAAAGTGCATTATTCGAGCGTCAATTACAAGGACGCCTTGGCGCTAACGCCGAACGGCGGGGTGGTACGCAACTATCCGATCGTGCCCGGCATCGATCTCACCGGTGAGGTAGTGGAATCGGATTCAGACGACTTCTCCGTGGGTGAGCTGGTGCTGGCCCACGGTTATGAGATCGGTACGGGCAGGCATGGGGGCTACGCCGAATACGCGCGGATTCCCGCCGACTGGGTGGTCAAACTCGGGTCACTCAGTCCGCACGAGGGTGCTGCCATCGGCACCGCGGGATTCACCGCTGCCATGAGCGTGGCCGCCCTGCAGCGGTATGGGGTCAGGCCCGATGACGGGCCTGTGGTGGTGACAGGCGCGACCGGTGGCGTCGGATCGGTCAGCATCGACCTGCTGAGCGCAGCGGGCTACCACGTCGTGGCGTCAACCGGCAAGCCCGGTGCCGCTGACCGACTCAGAGCGCTGGGTGCAGCCGAAGTCATCGGACGGCTGCCTGAAGACCCTGATGCAAAGCCGCGGCCGTTGGGCAAGACCCGCTGGGCCGGAGCGGTCGATTGCGTCGGAGGCGCTACCCTCGCCGACGTTCTCAGCACCGTGCGGTACGGCGGCGCCGTTGCGGCCAGCGGGTTGACCGGAGGCGCGGGCCTTAAGACCACGGTCATGCCGTTCATCCTGCGCGGAGTGGCATTGCTGGGCATCGACTCCGTGCAATTGCCCATCGGCGCCCGCCGCGAATTGTGGGATCAGTTGGGAGGATCGAGCAAGCCGCGGTATCTGTCCGACGTCGTGCACGACGTCCCTGTCAAGGATGTGATCGAGGTGCTCGACCAGGTACGCGCCGGGAAGTTTTCGGGCCGCGCGGTAGTACATATCAAGGAAGGCTTCTAGTCGACGAAGGTCTCCCGAGCTGCGCGACCGTGTGGCACGTCCTCACGGCGGACACTGTGGCGGTCTGACGTCAAGCACTCGTCGCCCCATCCCCCCAGGACCGCAGTGACGAGGGAAGCTCATCCTCGCGGCCCATCCAAGACGGATCACCCCGCGCCATGGTCATCCATCCCACCTCGTTCACGGCTGCTACCAGAAGCGCGGCGAACTCGTCGCGTACGAGGGGATGTTGTGCAGTCGCAACAGCGCTAGGCGGCAACAGCTAGCGCTGTTGCTCCGAGATTGTTGGTACGTCCCGGCTTTCGCGCGCATCCCCAGTTGATGCGTCGGATGGGTTGTTGTCGGCCATGGGGTTCTGAGCTCGGTTGGTTGTGAAGCGCCGGACGATTCGCAATTGTCGCCCCTCGCGTCCGGGTCCCCAGATGGCAACGGCGGCAGCAGAAATCAATACGACCAAGCCCAGCATCAGTAGAGATGAGTGCATCGCGAGCATGAAGGCGTCTTTCGCGTGCCTGGACAAATCGCGTCCTTGCGGTCCCAGACGGTCGGCGATCGTCAGCGCTTGTGCAAGCGAACCGAGAGCCGGTTCCCTGATCGTCGGTGGCAGAATCGCGACGTTGGAGACGAGTGCGTGGCTGTATCCCGCAGCGAGGATTGATCCGGCGAGGGCAATGCCCAGCGCACCGCCAATCTCCCTCGTCGTGTCGTTGATTGCAGAGGCTACGCCTTGCTTACCTAACGGGACCGATCCTGTTATGGCGGTGGTTGAGGGCGCATTGCAAATGCCCATGCCGGTGCTGAGGACGAACATCGGCCATGCCAGGTCAAAGTACGTCGAGTCGACATTGAGCAGGCGCATGCATAAGAGTCCTGCTGCCAGTATCGCGAGTCCCGCTGCTACGGAAATACGTAACCCTAGGCGGGGTAGGTACCACTGGGTGAGCGCGGCACAGACGAGGAGCGGGATCGCCAGGGGGCATAGCGCCATAGCGGTTTGCAGTGGGCTGTAACCCATCACGAGTTGCATGTACTGCATGATCAAAAAGAAGAACCCGAAAATAGCGAAGAACAAGGTTGTCATGCTGATGGAGCCGGTCAGCATGTCAGGTCTTCTGAATACACGGATGTCAAGCAGTGGATGCTTGCGGCGCAGTTCGACTAAACCGAAGAAGACGGCGAGCAGGATTCCACCGGCGAGGCAGCCATACACACTGGGGTTGCTCCATCCGCGAAGGGGAGCCTCGATAACGCCGAAGACGAAGACTGCTACCGCTGAACCGATAAGCAGGGCGCCCAACCAGTCGACAGGGGTTGCCTCCGGATCCTTCGAAGACGGGATGGTGAGGGCGAAGGCGAACAGCAGAGCGGCTGCTCCGACGAATGCCCAGAAGATGATCTGCCACGGACCGAACTGCGTGAGTATCGCGGTCCCCATGAAGCCGACTATCGCACTCGACGCGCACACGCCGGCCCAGATGCCAATTGCCTTATTGCGCTCTTCCTCCGGATAAGCCGCAGTCAGCAACGAGAGGGTAGCGGGCAGTATGGCTGCCGCGCCTACTCCTGTGGCACCGCGCGCAATGATGAGGGATGTTGGGCTGCCGAAATAGAGGGGCGCCAGCGATGCGGAGGCGAAGATGACGAGTCCGATCAGGAGAACCGTGCGCCTCCCGTACCGATCCCCCAATGCGCCGGCAGGCAGCAGCAGGCAGGCCATCACCAGCGTGTAACCGTCGACTATCCACGTCAATTGCGACTGCGTCGCAAGGGTTTCCTTCGCGATAGCGCCCAACGCGGCGTTCAGCGCCACCATCGACGAAATGACCAGTAGTACGCCCATCGAACAGACCACGAGAAGCCAGATTCTGGCACGTCCCGACATCAGGTTTGTCTCGGTGCGCCCAGAGTCGGCGATTGTTTTCGACACTTCCTCGTCAACCTCGTTGATCGTCGCGTTCCGCGTTCTGCGTTCCGTCGATACTCGGCCCGGTACCCGTCGCCCTTCAGTCACGTCGGGACGCGGCTGAAACCATCACGCTGATGTCTTCGCCTTGAAGGAGTTTGAACTGTGAGGTCGAGATCGAAGTAGCCCCCCATCGGGTGATCCTGCCGTCATCGCCAATCACGACGATTTCGTAGCAGCGAAGCTCACTTGTCGCGGACAGCGATTCCCCGCAGGGTGGTATCTCGAGCGAGAAGAAGCGATTTCCGCGTGCCGATGTCTCGAAGAATGTTTTCTGGAATCCACTGTTCTCCAATGATGCATCGAGCCAGTTGCTCCGTTGCTGTGCGCTCGGTCCGTATCTCGCCTGCACGAACACCTTTGGCAAGAAGCGCTTTCATCTGTCGAATCCGCGTGGTGAAAGACCATGCCGGGTTGGACGTGTCGGGAGGTGTTTGGCGCAGCCAAGCCAACTGAATCCGGAACTCGTCGGGGAATTGGTCCAAGGCATTGATGTTCAGCCAACTCAGCGCGTCGAGTTTCTCCACGGTCGTCGAATCCGAACGGACGATGTCCGTCCAGGCACCGCCAACCTTGCGTCCGAACTCGAGCATGATGGACAGCAACAGCTCGTCCTTGGAACCGATCAACCGGTAAACCGTCCCGGTGCCCAATCCCGACGCGGCGGCGATGTCGCGAACTGTCGTCATTTCGTATCCGCGCCGACCGAATTCGGCGCGCGCGACCGCCCGCAGGTGAGCAGCCTTGAGATCGCTGTCGTCGTCGGTGTCGATCCAACTCTCGATGACGTCCTTCGCCATAGTGAGTGCCTCCGACTTGTCGAGGTCGGCGTCGGCAGGGGAGTTGATTGCAAGGCCTTCCAGCAGGATCCGACTCTTCAGTTTGGCCACCTCGTCGACGGATGCGTTGTGTCGGACGGGATCGAGACCAGCGTGCAGCATGCTCTGGCAGATGCGGTCGGCCAAAGTCGGCAAATCGAAGTCAGGTCGGATATAGCCGCTCCAAAGGCCAGCGCGGAGCGCCTGCACCATCGCGGCCTGGATCTTGGCCGGCGGGCGCTTAGCCAGTTGGACAAGCTCGGGATCGTTACTGGGGCCCTCGTAGAACGACATCTGAAGCGCCGCACGATGTTCCACAGCGCAGCGTGCGATTTCACACGCAAGTGTGGTGATCTGGTCTGCCACTGGACGACGGTCTGGTTCGTCGACACGTTCGAGGGCAACGTCACCGATACGATCCAAATCGGCATGATAGCGCCGGATGAGTTCGACGAAGATAGCCTCTTTTGACTCAAAATGGTGATAGAGACTGCCGGCCAGAATGCCCGCGGCGTCGGCGATCTCTTGCAGCGATGTCCTTAGACCCTTAGCGGCGACGACGGCGCTTGCCGTTCTCAGGATTTCGGTGCGGCGGGTGGCGTCGACCGACTGTTGGTCCGCGACCGAGGCGAGCTGGCCATTGCGACGGATGTTCTTGCTTCCGGACCGGCTACGGGTGGAGTTGCGCTCCAAGGCGTCCGCCATCGCAAAGTCCTCCTTCGCCGATCATCACGCTGGTATACACCTTGGAGCATCTTATCGAACGCGACCCGAGCTGCGACGATGCTGCTATCTGACGTCCAGTGTGCCGACTGGGGCACGGCCTCATGTCGGTGAGGTTGACCGCGATGCCCGGAGGGGACGGTCGTAAGAAGGATCAGTCCGGTCGTGCGTTGCGACCTTGATGGTTCCGGCCATCATTGTGATCACTTCGGAAGTTGGGCCGCGTCCACCATCTTGGCGAGAAGGAGGACCTGCAGCTCCGTCGGCAACGGCGATCATTGCGCTCCGCGCGCGCGGACTGTCGATCGCCTCGCGGTGATTGCTGCGCTGTGCGCCGGCATCGATCCCGGGCGCGGTGAGACGGGCGGACAGCCATCCGCGTGACTTCGGGCATAACCCCTCAGCCTCTTGCGGGTACGAGAAATCCACGTTGTTCGAACACCCTCATCCGGCCTGACGGTTGATTGACTCGACTGATATCGGACCCTACGGTGTAACAATTATTAGGTCAAGATGCATGGTGCGTGGAGGGTTGTCGGGTGAGAGGGGTCGTCGACGACGAGCGAGTGCAGTCGCTCGGTATGTTGGCGTCGGCGCTCGCGGGGCGCCCAGTGGCCGTAGCCGCTGGTAGCGCCGGTGACCTGTCGTGGACCGACGGACGGACCGTGTACGTGGACCCGTCCGCAAAATCTCGCGCCAATGTGGAGGCGGTCGCCGTTCACGCGTCGATGCTTGCGGCGAACAGCCTGACGCAGGATATCGTCAACCGGCTGATCAGGCATCCCAAGCTTGCTCGCCGCTACCTTGCCGTCGAAGCGCATCGGGCATTGGTCGCCAACGACGACCTGCTGCCTGCGATGTTGACTACCCTGGCTGATCGCGAGCTCGCGGCCCTGAGCTGCTCAGCCGCGAACTCGCTGGCCATTGCCGCTGCCAAAGATGTAGTCGCCGCGCCGCCCCTGAATTTCGGAGTCATTCGCGCGAAGAACCTGATCGCGACCCCCAATCATGCCGAGCTGCCTGACGCGAGCCCCGGTCACGTCGCACGCAGAGAGGCTAAGGGCGTACTGGAAGAACTCGCCGACGATGCGGTTGACGACAGCGACGATCCCGACATGTTCACCAGCACGGTCGGCGGTGGTGGCTTCATCGGTAAGTGGCTCAAGAAGATGCTTTCGTCGTCGCGAAAGTCGGGGAAGGGCGGCGGTGGCCCGCCAGGAGCAGATACGCCGACTCACCACACGAACGCGGCCAACCGCGGCGCCAACGCGGTGTTGTCGACAGCTGCAAAGGCTGCTGCGGCCTTCACGGACGTGAAACACGATGGTGTGAAGTTGCCAGAGTGGGACGCGACCCGCGGCGCATATCGTCCGGACTGGTGCACCGTTCGCGAGATCGAGCCAACAGTCAAGCCTTTCGCGACGCAGAGCATCGAGGGTTCTATCGGGGTGCGGCGGCCTCTCGCGAGGCTCGGCATGGGCTTGCACCGGCGGCATCGTCAGTATCAGGGCGACGACATCGACATTGACGCGGCCGTGGAAACGCGGGTCGAGATACTGGCGGGATCAGCGCCCTCCGATGCGGTGTATCTCGACAGCCTGCGGCGGCAGCGCGATCTGTCAGTCCTTGTTCTGCTGGACATTTCAGGTTCGGCCGCGGAGCCCGGGACGCTGGGGCGGACTGTTCACCAACAACAGCGAACCTCGGCGGCCCACCTCGTCGTCGCGCTGCATGATCTGGGTGACCGAGTGTCGTTGTACGGCTATTATTCCCAGGGCCGGGCGGCGGTGACCCTGGTGCCTATCAAGCGTTTCGACGACCACATCGATGCAGGGCTGTTCAGGCGCTTGAACAGTCTCGAACCTGGCGCATACTCGCGCCTGGGCGCAGCGATACGGCACGGTTCAAACGTGCTCGAGCAGCGCGGCGGAACACCGCGACGATTGCTCGTCGTGTTGTCCGACGGGCTCGCCTACGATCACGGTTACGAACGTGCCTACGGTGCGGCCGACGCTCGCCGTGCGCTCGACGAGGCTCGGTGTCGTGGAATCGGCTGTGTCTGCCTGACTGTAGGGGCGGCGACGGACGTCGGATCACTGAGGAAGATTTTCGGCAGCACAGCGCATGCGGCGGTTGGCCGGCCCGAACAACTCGCAGGTGTCATCGGACCGTTGTTCAGATCGGCGGTGCGGGCCGCCGAAGTGCAGAAACGAGTGTCATGAAGAGCGCCTCATCGGATCGCGCTCGCCGTGGTCGTCGGTTCGGCATGGGTCAAGCCCTTGGCGAGTGGTTGAAAACAAACATCTGTTCCGATTAAGCTGCATGTCTGGGTCCGAGGGTGCTCGGCGACGTGGCCGCAACGGTGCGGACGAAGGAAGGGTCGGATGAACGACGAGGCCGGGCTCGCGCAGCGGAATGGTGCCGGGCCACAAGCCGATCCGGCTCGCCCTTACTACCGGTCGGTGGGCAATGAAGAAGCGATTTTCAAGGCGGCCTACCGAAGGGGGCTGTCGCTGCTCTTGAAGGGTCCCACCGGCTGCGGCAAGACCCGCTTCGTGGAGGCGATGGCCCACGACCTTGGTCGGCCGTTGATCACGGTGTCGTGTCATGACGATCTGACCACCGCCGACTTGGTGGGACGCTACCTGCTCCGCGGCAATGAAACAGTATGGGTTGATGGGCCGTTGACACGAGCGGTCCGCGAGGGAGCGATCTGTTACCTCGATGAGATTGTGGAAGCTCGCCAAGACACGACGGTTGTGCTGCACCCGCTCGGCGATCACCGTCGTCAACTGCCGATCGAGCGTCTGGGCATCACTCTCGACGCCGCGCCGGGCTTCGCTCTCGTCGTCTCGTACAACCCCGGATATCAGAGCGTGCTGAAGGACCTCAAAGACTCGACCAGGCAGCGCATGGTCGCGATCGACTTCGGTTATCCCGCCGCCGAGTTCGAGGAAGGGATCGTCGTGCACGAGTCGGGCGTCGACCCGGCGACTGCTGCCGCCCTGGTTCGCTTCGGCCAAGCGATCCGCCGCCTGGAGGCCGGTGGGCTCCGCGAGGTGGCCTCCACCCGCGTCCTCATAGCCGCGGGCCAGTTGATCACCGAAGGCCTGTCCATCGAGGATGCCGCACGAGCCGCGATCGCGGGACCGCTCACTGACGATGTGATCGTGTCCCGCGGTCTCAACGAGATGATCGAGATCTACCTGGGAGCGTCTGTCAGCGGAACTGATTGACGGTGCACAGGGCTGGACGTTAGTGTATGAACAAATATTAGGTTTGATAATTGGGAGGTAGCGGTGTCCTATGAGAGCAAAACCGACCCGATCAAAGTCGGCTATCTCATGGACTTCACGCTCGCTGCAGATTTCCCAAAAGATCTGCTGGACTCGTTCGTTCAGTCCCTCGACCTCGTCTTCGAAGATGCCGTCGAGAAGGGATTGCTGGACCGGTCGGTACAGGTGATCTACAAAGAGGTCGAGGGTCTGCCTAAAGGCACGGTCAAGGCTGTGATCGACGCCTACGCCGAACTTGTCGACGAGGGCTGCCTGGTGGTGTTCGGCCCCAACATCACTGACAACGTCGTCCCGATGCGCGAGGCGATCGAAGAGCGTTTCAAGGTGCCGGCGCTCAGCGTGACCGGGACCGACGACTGGCTGGGTGAGTGGACGTTCTCGTTCCCCCAGGGCTCCATGACCGATGAACCCATCTTCCTCGCCGACCTCATCGCCAAGCGGGGGTTGAGCACGGTTGGTGTCCTGGTCGAGCAGAGCCTGATCGGCGAGACCTACATGGGCAATTTCCGGCGCGCCTGCGCGCGCAAAGGCCTCCGGATCGTCGCCGAGGTGTCCATTGCCCAGACGGCACAGGACATCAACGCAGCGGTCCGTGCCCTGCACGATGCGCAGGCCGAGTCGATCGTGCACTTCGGCTTCGGCTTCGGCATCGTCTTCGTCAACCCAGCCCTGGAAGCCGTGAACTGGGACCCTCCGCGCTTCTCGACCACCGCGTGGCAGAACGCCTGGATCAACCCGGTGATGTGGAAGGCGTTCATGGGTTGGATCGGTGTCGACCAATACGACGAGGCCAACAAACTCGGACAGGAATTCCTCGATCGCTACGAGGCAAAGCACGGCAACCGTCCCGAATATTGCGTGTCCGTGGTCAACCACGACATCGCGTCGACTCTGGTGCGTGCATTTGCCGATGCCCACCCGTTGAGCCCGCGCGGAGTCAAAGAAGCGCTCGAGCGGGTGAAGATGATGCCCGCAGCTTCCGGTGCGCCGGGCACGCGAGTGTCATTCGGAAAGTGGACCCGCCGAGCCTGGATGGGCGCGGGGTACCTCGTCGCCCGCACGTTGGACGCCGACGGTGTCAACTCGCACCTAGTCGACCGATTTGGTCAGGAGTGAACGCATGGGTACCGGAGAATCGACGCCAGTGCTGGATGCCAAGCAGCAATCGGCCCCCGGACGGAGAGGCACTGGCAGCATAGGTTCGTGGCTGGCCGGCATCGGACTGCTCGCGTTCGTCGGCCTCTTCCTCGCGGTGTCGCGCACCAAGCTCGATCCGCGAGTCGCCAATCCCAACACCGTTGGCAGACCGCGCCCGGTCGAATTCCTTTTCGGTTTCACCGGATGGATGGGCTTCATCCAGGTGGCGACGGCACTGATGCTCGTGGCCCTGGTCGTCGTCTTCATCGTCGGCTGGCGTCGCAACCCGGGCAGTCCAGTGATGCTGATGTTCTTGGTCACGACATTGATCGTTTGGCAGGACCCCATCATGAACTGGGCGCCCTACGCGGTGTACAACCCGGATCTCCTGCACTGGCCGGAGTCCTGGATTCTCATCATGATGTCGCCGACGGTCGAGCCCTTCATCGTATTCGGTTATGTCACATTCTATTTCGGCCCGTATTTCGCGGCGGTGTGGGTACTGCGCAAGCTGCAGGCCGCGCGCGACCCGCAGGCCTTCGTCAGTAGGCATCCGCTCATCAGCCTCGGTGGACTCGTGCTGGTGATCGGGTTCATCTTCGACGCTGTTCTCGAGGTCGGGTCGATCAAGACCGGTCTCTACATCTACTCGCAGGTCATCCCGTTCGGGTCGATCTTCACCGGAACGACTTTCCAGTTCCCGCTGATCTGGGAATCGCTGGGGGTGACGTTCGTGATGATCCCGGCCGCGATCCTGGTCTACCGCGATGACACCGGTAGGCCGGTGGCAGAGAAGCTGGCCGCCAAGGCGAAGCTGTTCCCGGCGCGGCCCGTGCTCGGCACCTTCCTGGTGATGTTCGTGATCATCAACGTTTCCTACTTCGCCTACGGCGGCTGGTTCTGGGCGATCAAGGCAAGCGGCGCCGCCACGTCGGTGGCGTGCCCGTGGCCGTACCCCGAAGCCAAAGTCTTTGACCCGCAGGGCTATTACGAGGAAAACGGCGCCAAGGGGCCCTACTCCGTGGGTAAGTGGTCCACCTGGCAGTACGCACTGCCACACGGCCGCCCCGACGTACAGCTGGGCTCGAAGAGCAACCGTTGCGCGACAAAAGACTCCGGTGCCTGAACCTCGTAGCGTCGTCATCACGGGTGCCTCGCGGGGCCTGGGTTTCGCGACTGCGGTCCGCCTCTACCGCGAGGGGTGGCGTGTGATCGCCACCATGCGGACGCCCGCGCAGGGCATGGCCTCGTTGCGCAACGCGGTGGGAGCGACCGAAGACGACGACCGGCTCATCGGCGTCCAGCTCGACTTGATGGATGCCGCGTCGATCGCCGCTGCCGCCAAAGTGATCGTGGAGCGCGTCGGTGCGCCAGACGCCATCGTGCACAACGCCGGCATATCAGCGGCCGGTATGGTCGAAGAGACCGATACGGCGTTGTGGCACAACATGTTCACCACCCATGTGATCGCGCCGGTGGCTTTCACCAAAGCGCTGTTGCCGTCGATGCGGGCAGCAGGTCGGGGCCGGATCGTCCTCGTCGGCAGCGCGGCGGGCGTGCGCGGGCAGCCCGGCACGGGGCCCTACTCGGCGAGCAAGGGTGCGATGGAACGCTGGGGAGAGTCACTGGCGTTCGAAGTCGCACCGTTCGGGATCGGCGTGACCGTCCTGGTCACCGGTACGTACGAGACGGACATCATCACCGACGCCGGCACCAACGACGACCGTGACTTCGCCGGTCCATACGCCCGCCTTCACCAGACCATGAACAGCCGCGGCCGGTATGCGATCAAGTTCGCGCGCTCGCCAGAGCTCTTCACCGAAGGGGTGGTCAAAGCGTTGGCCGACGAAGGCCCCTTTCGCCGCCGCGGCGTAGGCCCCGACGCCTCGATGTTGCTGGTCCTGAACCGAGTGCTACCCGCGAAGGGTATGCACCTCATGTCCCGAATGATCCTTGGGATCCCTCGCTTTGGGTCAATGCGTGACGGGGCGTGGCCGCTCACCACCGCACAGCGGCTGATGGTGTCGGCCGCCAAGGTGCTGCCGCAGCCAGTCATGAACCGACTGGCGTCGCTGGCGATGCGGTTTTCACCGACACAGTCCGCCCCGAAGGAGCGTGAGCACAGTGACTAAGGCAGCAACAACGGTGGCGTTCGAGTCGAAGATGATGATTGACGGCCAGCTCGTCGATGCCACCCTCGGGGGTTATCAGGCCAGCGGTGCCGGACGCCAGAACGGGCTGGCGGGATTGCACCAATACACCGAAATCAAATCCGTGGCTTATCCCGCGACTGGACAGGAGCACCATGTCAGAGCTGTTTGACGCACTCGAAGACTTCGCCGCATTCGACGACGTCGTCTCCGGCAATGTCCGTGACCCCTACCCGGAATTGGCCAAACAGCGTCACGAAACCCCGATCCACCGGATCGAAACGTCGATGCTGCCCGGCGAGGAAGGCAAACCCGTCTTCATCGTCTACCGCCACGAGGACATCCAGACCATGCTGCGCGACGACGAAACCTTCTCGTCCCGCGCCGTGATTCAGATCTTCGGTGACGTCCTCGGCCATGGCGTGATGCTGGGTATGGATGAACCCATCCACGGCCGGCTGCGCTCGCTAGTGACCAAAGCCTTCACCCAAAAAGCTCTAGCTCGTTGGGAAGACGAGATCGTGGGCCGCATCGGCAACGAGCTGATCGACGGATTCGCCGCCGACGGCGACACCGATCTGGTGAAAACCTTCACGTTCCCTTATCCAAGCCGCATCATCGCCGCACTTCTCGGCCTGCCGGAGAAGGACTTTCCGCAGTTCCAGCGCTGGTCGATCTCCATGCTGAGCTATACCGTCTACCCCGAACGCGGCCTGGCGGCGTCGAAGGCGCTCGTCGACTATTTCACCCCGATCCTGGAGGCGCGTCGGGCGGAGCCCCGTGAGGACCTGATCAGCAGCCTGGCGGCCGCCGATATCGACGGACAAAAACTCGAGGACGAGGACATCTACTCTTTCATCCGGCTACTTCTTCCGGCCGGCGTGGAAACCACGTACCGCTCCCTGGGCACCTTGCTGTTCGCGCTTCTCACCCATCCTGACCAACTCGATGCCATCCGCGCCGACCGGTCACTGATACCCCAAGCGATCGAAGAAGCCGTGCGCTGGGATGCGCCCCTGCTCAACATCACTCGCGTCGCCACGCGCGACACCGAATTGGCCGGAGTGCCGATCCCTCAGGGATCGTCGGTCATGCCGATGCTCGGCGCGGCCAACCGCCAAGAAGATCGGTATGTCAACCCCGACCAGTTCGACATCTTCCGGCAAGCGAAAGTTCCCATCAGCTGGGGTTATGGAGTCCACGTGTGCCTGGGCATGCACCTTGCCCGACTGGAAATGCGCACTGCCATCAACCTGTTACTGGACCGACTACCCAACCTGCGCCTCGACCCCGACGGCCACGACCCGCACATCCGCGGCATGGTCTTCCGCTCACCGTCGTCACTGCCGGTGTTGTTCGACCCGGCCTGAGAGTTTGGTGACTCCGTGCGGTGCGGGGGAGTGAGCCGCTCTCCGGCTGATCGCTGACTTATGTTCATTGACAGGAATGAGACGAAGCGCATGACAGATTTCGACGCGGTTGACTTTTTCACCGATCAATCGCTGGTGTCCGACCCCTACCACTACTTCGCCCATCTGCGGTCGAAATGTCCAGTGGCCCAGGCAACCCCATTCAATGTGATGGCGATTACCGGATACGAAGAAGCTCTTGCGGTCTACAAGGACCCTGCCTTCTTCTCGTCGTGCAACTCGCTGGCGGGCCCGTTCTCCGGTTTCCCCTTCGGTCCCGATGGGGCCGACGACGTCTCCGATCTGATCGAGGAGCATCGCCATATTGCCCCCATGGCAGAGCACATCTCCAATCAAGACCCGCCGCTGCACACTCGGACCAGAAGCCTGATGAACAGGTTGATCACTCCGAAGCGCCTGAAAGAGAACGAGGAGTTCATGTGGCGGCTGGCGGACGAGCAGTTGGACACCTTCCTCGAGCGAGGTAGTTGCGAGTTCCTGGCAGATTACGCAAAACCCTTTTCCCTGCTTGTGATCGCCGACCTCCTGGGTGTCCCTCAAGAAGATCATGAGGAGTTCAAAGCGCAATTCGGGACCCAGGTTGCGGGGGAGCTCGGGGAGGGAACAACAGCGCACAACCCCTTGCAATGGCTCAACGAGAAGTTCTACGCCTACATCGAGGACCGCAGGCGCTCGCCGCGAGGTGATGTATTGACCGAGTTGGCCCAGGCGAAGTACGAGGATGAGTCGACGCCCGATATCGAGGACGTGATGAACTTGTCGACCTTCCTCTTTGCCGCGGGAACAGAGACTACTACCAAACTCGTCAGCGCGGCGGTACGTGTCATCGGTGAGAACCCGGAACTCCAAGCGTCGCTTCGGGAGGACCGAACCAAAATTCCGGCATTTCTCGAAGAAACGTTGCGCATGGAAAGCCCCGTCAAAGCCCACTTCAGAATGGCGCGCAAAACGACCACGGTCGGCGGAGTGGAGGTGCCCGCCGGGACAACGGTCATGCTGTTGCCCGGAGCATGTAACCGCGACGAACGGAAGTTCAACTTTCCTAATACTTTTGACGCGGATCGGCCGAATGTGCGCGAACAGATTGCCTTCATCCGCGGCGTCCACTCGTGCCCAGGTGCTCCGCTGGCGAGGGCGGAGGGCCGGATTTCGATGAACAGAGTGCTGGACCGCATGGCGGATATCGCGATTTCGGACGCACACCACGGCCCGGCGAACCAGCGCCACTACGAGTATGAGCCGACCTTCATCCTGCGCGGCTTACGTGAACTGCACCTGACCTTCACCCCCGTCGGCTGAATCGGGAGACCCATGTCGAACACCGTTCTCGTTACCGGCGGCTTAGGCCTGGTGGGCTCGGAAACCGTGCGGAGACTGGCCGAACTCGGCGGCCGCCGTGTGGTGGCCACGGACCTCGACACGCCGGCCAACCGGAAGGCGGCCGCGAAACTTCCTAGCGGCGTTGAGTTCCGGGGAGCCGACCTCACCGATTCCGCGCAAGTTCAGCGCCTTGTGGCGGAGACCGCCCCTGATGCAATCGTCCATCTCGCAGCGGTGATTGCACCGGCGATCTACCCGATACCGAAGGTCGGACGACGGGTGAACGTGGACGGCACCGCAAATCTGGTTCGCATCGTCGAGGCGCTACCGAAGCAACCGCGGTTCGTCCACGCGTCGAGCATCACCGTGATGGGCCCCCGCAATCCGCACCGCACGACTCCCCCCTTGCGGGCCGAGGAGCCGATGCGTCCCTACGACGTCTACAGCGGCCAGAAGTCCGAGGCCGAGCAGCTTGTGCGGGGGTCGACCCTGGAATGGGTGGTCCTGCGACTCGGGGCCGTACTCAGCCCCGATCTAGGGGCACTGCCAGTCACCGCCGATGCGATGTACTTTCAAGCCGCACTGCCCAGTGACGGTCGGGTGCAGACAGTGGATGTTCGCGACGTCGCCTGGGCGTTTGCCGCGGCAACCACCGCCGACGTCGCTCGCGAGATCCTGCTGATAGGCGGCGACGACTCCCATCGACTGACCTATGCCGAAGTCACCGCGGGTCTCGTGGCGGCTCTGGGCTTGCCGGGCGCCATGCCACCTGGCCGCCCCGGCGATCCGGACAGCGACGACGACTGGTTCGTAACCGACTGGATGGACACCACCCGTGCCCAAGAGGCGTTGCAGTTCCAGCATCATTCGTGGTCCGACCTGCGGGCCGAGTTGGCTAAGAAGTACCGGTTGTTGCACTACCCGGGTCGGCTCATCGCCCCGATCGTGCGACTCGCCATGGCGCGACGCTCGCCGTATCGAAATGCCCCGGGTCACTACGCTGACCCGTGGGGTGCGATACGCGCCAAGTTAGGCGAGCCGGCATGGGATCGGCCTCAAGCGTGATACCGAAGCGCCCCAGAGCTTGAAAGAAGCCGCACGTCGCGGAAAGGACGTTTATGCGAGTGCCCCGTGCTGTCGCAGAATTCCATCGTCATGTCACCAATCCTGTGGCTCGCTCGCTGACGCCGTGGCTTCCATGCTTGGGGACTCTCGAGCACATCGGACGTAAGTCAGGTAGGCGATATCGAACGCCCCTCTTAGTTTTCAAGACCCAGAACGGCTTCGCCATTCTGATCGGGTACGGGCTCGAATCGGATTGGCTCAAGAACGTATTGGCCGGCGGGCCGACAGTGCTGCACAAGTGGGGCAAAGCTGTCGCGTTGACCAGTCCCCGGATCGTAAGCAAGGCCGAGGCCGCACCACTCATCGCGCCGGCGCCCCGGCTGTTCTACCGATTGTTCCCCTACAACGAAGCAGCGTTGGTGTTGACGAAAACCGTGCAGACTCGGTGACGTCCTTAACGCTGCGATTCGATTGCCGTTGCGGACGCAATCGGGTTCAGCCTTGTGTGCCGGCTCAAGGGGGAGCTGGTCGAACGGAAGCGTATTGTCCGCAATGTTTACGCATCAGAACCGACGGAATACGCCCGACGAGCTCAAACTTTCGGCCTATGAACACTTTTGAGTTGCTCTGAGCGGGCCGGCAGTATAGGCTCGGAACAAATATTTGGGCATAGGGAGAAAGCTCAAACCAGCGTGAGGAGTTTCGGGTGCCGGGTCGTCTGGAAGGAAAAGTCGCATTCATCACGGGAGCGGCTCGTGGCCAAGGGCGCGCCCACGCGGTCGCGATGGCGAAGGAGGGAGCGGACATCATCGCCGTCGACATCTGCCGCGACATTCCCTCTAACCCATATCATTTAGCCGCACCCGACGATCTAGCGGAAACTGAGCGATCGGTGAAGGAAGTGGGGCGACGAGTCGTTGCGCGGATCAGCGATGTGCGGGAGCGCCACGAACTACGGGAGGCCGTCGAAGCCGGGCTTGTAGAGTTCGACCATATCGACGTCGTCGTTGCGAACGCTGGCATCCTTCCCATGTCCATGGGACGTCCTCACGATGCGATGTCTTTCGTCGACGCAAGTGACGTCGACCTTCTAGGTGTGATGAACACCGTTGCAGTGACGGTTCCGCATCTGACCGATGGTGCCTCGGTGATCATCACCGGGTCGACCGCGGGCATGATCAGCGGCACCACCGACAACCCGAACATGGGTCCCGGCGGGCGAGGTTACGGCTGGAGCAAGCGGGTCCTCATCGGGTACGTCGAAGAGATGTCGTTGGCGCTGGCAAGCCGGATGATTCGCGTCAATGCGATCCATCCCACGAACTGCAACACGCATCTGTTGCAGAACGACGGCATGTATGGCATGTTCCGTCCCGACCTCACGCAGCAGGGTAAGCAGGCCAGTCGCGAGGATGCCGAACCGCTGTTCACCCTCTTTCAGGCCATGCCGATTCCGTACATCGAGCCTGACGATATGGCCAACTTAGGCGTCTTCCTTGCCAGCGATGAGAGCCGTTACATCACCGGACAGCAAATCCGGGTCGACGGCGGCTCATTGCTGAAGTGGCCCAACGGACCCGGAGGCTGACCCGTCCGCCGACACCGCTGTCTAGCGGGGTCACCACCTGCTAGGCGCACAGCCTCGGTGAGCCCGGTTATCGAGTGCCACTTGACTCGATGGTGGCCGACGATTTACTGTGCTGGCAAAGTAACTTTCGGCGTGGCGAGAGATCCGAAGGCCGGGGCAGATGGCACAGGTACGGTGGCACGATTGCGGTATATCCCAACTGTGGCCGGCCCCTCGTTGGGGGTTGTCTGTCCAGGTTGATCGCTGGCGTTCTCCCGGGGTTGGCATGCCCGCATCCGGGGGCGGAAAGGATTGCCCATGGTGAGCAAATCACCTGAGGAACACGCCCGGAATTTCGATCTTCGTCACGAAGATTTCGACGACCAAGAATTCCTCTATGAGGTCTACGAAGTCATGCGGGAGAGCGAACCCTTCAGTCACCAGGATGTCCCTTTCCTGCCCGGCGCTGCGCCGGGCGGCGCGTGGGTCGCCACCCGCTACAACGACTGTTACGAGATTTTGCGTGATTGGCGCAGCTTCTCCAGCAAACCCTCTGGGCCGGACGGCTACGCGACGTCGTTTGGCGACATCGTGATCGCCATGGATCCTCCACGGCAGCAACACCTTCGCAAAGTTCTCAACCCGTATTTTTCTCCGGGCCGGATGAAGGAGTTGGAGCCCCAGGTGCGCGCGGTTACCGATGGGTTGATCGACAACTTCATCGAATTGGGCTGCGGCGATCTCGCCGACGTCGCATGGCAGCAACCCGGGATCGTGTTCTTCAGGTATCTACTCGGCATGCCCGTTGAGGACGTGCCGCACTACATCGAGACAGCTGACCTCGGGATCAATGGTGAGAGCGAAGAGGTCCGAATCGGTGCGATGACGAATCTCTACCTCCACGTGCGCGAGGAGATCGACAAACGTCGTGGTGCACCGCCGCGTGACGACCTGATCGATGTTTTGCTCGCCGCCGAGATCGACGGCGAGAAGATGAGCTTCGACGACGTTGTCGCGAATGTGATGCTGCTGGTGCAAGCGGGGCTCGAAACGACCTCGAGCGCAATGTCGTTCGCCTTCTTCTATCTGGGCACCCATGCTTCGGAGCGCGACCGACTCTTACGCGAAGCCGAGTTGATGCCCACGGCGATAGAGGAATTCATCCGGTTCGCCGGTTCGGTCCACGGACTGCATCGCTCAGTCGCGGAAGGGGTTGAACTAAGCGGCCAGAAGTTTTGTCCGGGTGAGACGGTCGTGGTGAACTATGCGGCCGCCAACCGCGACCCGCGCGAGTTCGAAGAGCCGAACAAGTGCATTCTCGACCGACAGGAAAACCGCCACCTCGGGTTCGGAGCGGGCGTCCATCGCTGTCTGGGCTCCAATCTCGCCCGACTCGAGTTTCGGGTGGGCGTCGAACAAACCCTGAATCGGATACCCGACTACGCCATCCCGCCCGGGTCGAAAGTTGATTTCCACGGGAACTCAGTCACTCGGGGTTACCGCGCCCTGCCCGTCGTCTTCACGCCGGGTGCCCGTGTCGGCCAGTGATGGGCGGGCAATTGCTCATATCACCTCGCAGCCAACGCAATAGCGCATCGTCAAGTTATGCCCGACAAGTTATCAAGTGCTACTTGACAGCCTGCCAAAACCGCTTCTAGCATCAGGTCAGCCGGTATTCGGTACCCGTCTTGCGCGAAGCCGCCCCGATTGCTCGCCCCCGATGAACCGGTTCGGTGAAATCAGGGAGGAACCCCGTGGACAAGCAAGATCTTCAATGGATGATCTCCGTCGACGACCACATCATCGAGCCGCCCAACCTGTGGGTCGATCGCGCGTCGGCCGCCGACCGTGATCGAGTCCCACACGTCGAGCGCATCGACGGCGTCGATACATGGATCTACGACCAAGCGCGCGCGTCGGTGCTGGGCATCCTGGTCGCGGCTCACCAAAGGCCGGCTGAGTACTCCCCGCTGCCAGTGAATTACGACGAGATGCCTCGTGCGTATTTCGATCCGGTTGCCCGCATCCCTGACATGGACGAGGATCACGTGATCGCGGGGCTCAACTTTCCGTTTTTCCCCCGGTTCTGTGGTCAGATGTTCGCCCACCTCGGTGACCGCGACCTAGGTCTCAAGTGCGTACGGGCGTACAACGACTTCGTCATCGACGAGTGGTGTGCGGCGGCGCCCGGTCGCTACATCCCGATGGTCATCATCCCGTTGTGGGATACCCGACTGGCAGTCGAGGAGACCCTGCGGTGCGCCGGCAAGGGCGCCAAAGCCATCGCCTTCTCGGAGAACCTGCACCCGCTAGGGTTCCCGTCCATCCACTCGGGGGCATGGGACGATTTCTTCGCGGTGGTGAACGAGACGAAGATGCCGCTGTGCACGCACATCGGCTCGTCGTCGGTCAGTCCCACCACGTCGCCCGACGCACCTTTCGGGGTTCAGGCGGTCAACATCAACCTCAACCTGGCGAACTCGACCACCGACTGGCTGTTCTCAGGCAAGCTGCAGAAATACCCCGACCTGAAGATCGTGCTGGCCGAGGGCGGCATCGGCTGGATCCCCTACCTCATCGAGCGTGCCGAACATGTCGCCGCCGACTACCAATACCTGCGCGCCAACAACTGGACGGTTGATCCGGCCACGATGCGCTTAACCCCCGTACCCACCGACCCCGAGATTTTCCCGGAGTCTCCGCGTCAGCTCTTCCGCGACCACATGTACGGCTGCTTCATCGAGGACGAATTCGGGGCGGCGAATCTCGACTTCATCGGTGTCGACAATGTGATGATCGAAACGGATTACCCGCATACCGACAGCCTCTGGCCCAACTCTCTTCAGGCCGCTCACAAGGCACTCGACGGCCGGTCCGACCTCGACAAGTACAAAGTCCTGCAAGGCAATGCCCGCCGGGTCTTCGACTTTGAGCCCGCCCCGTATCCGACGTCGAAGTAGTCGACGGCTGACGGAATTCGTGTGATGCGGGAGTATCAGAGCTTCATCGGCGGTCAGTGGTTGAGCGACAACGCCGTCGGCACCATCGACGTCATCGATCCGTCCAACGAGGAGTTGATCGGCCGAGTCGTCGACGGTGGGCCAAAGCAGGCGGTCATGGCTATCGAGGCCGCTCGCCGGGCATTCGACGAAGGTCCGTGGCCGTGGATGCCGGTGCGGGAGCGGGCGAAGGTCATCAAGCGGTTCGCTGAAGTCCTCGACCAACGCAAAGCGGACCTGAGGGAGCTGATCGTCGCCGAGATCGGCTCGACCGCTTTCATCACCGACCTGATTCAGGTTGGGGGTGCTATCGAGGCGGCCCATTACTACGGCGAGTTCGTCGAACACGATGTGACGTGGGTGGAAACGCCTGGCGGGCCCAGGGTTTCGGCGACCGGCCTGGGCGGCGTCACTGTCGTTCGGGAACCGGTCGGGGTGGTCGGAGTCATCACGCCGTTCAACTTTCCCTTCTCGATCAACATCCAAAAGTGCCTTGCCGCTTTGGCCGTCGGCTGCACCGTGGTGCTCAAGCCCCACCCCTGGACCCCGATGAACGCCTTGGAGCTGGCGAAGGTGGGTGAGGAAGCCGGCCTGCCCCCGGGCGTGTTCAACGTCGTCGTGGGCGGCACCGAAGTGGGAGAGGAGCTGTGCACCCATCCAGGCGTCGACATGATCGGTTTCACCGGTTCGACAGCGACCGGTCGACGCATCCGCGAAATATCGGCGGCAACGATGAAACGCGCGCAACTGGAGCTCGGGGGCAAGAGCGCGCACATCGTTCTCGACGACATCACCGAAAGTGACGTTGCGGGAATAGGATTCGGTCAAGTGCTGATGCATGCCGGACAGGCATGCACGGTCACGTCGCGACTTCTGTTGCCCGAGCATCTGCTCGATGCGTACGTCGAGGGCGTGAAAGCGATGGCTCCACTGATCACGGTCGGTGACCCGCGTGATCCCGCCATTGTCGTCGGGCCGCTGATCAGGGATCAACAACGTCAACGAGTGGAAAGCTTTGTTGAGGCCGGGCAAGAGGAAGGTGCGCGGCTGGTGGTCGGCGGCAAACGTCCCGAACATCTGGAACGCGGCTTCTACTACGAACCGACTGCATTTGTCGACTGCCGCAGCGACATGCGCTTATGCCAGGAAGAGGTGTTCGGGCCTGTGCTGGCGGTGATGACCTACCGCTCCGAAGACGAAGCCATCCGCATCGCGAACGACTCCATCTACGGTCTGGCGGGTCTGGTGATGACCCGCAATGCCGCAAGGGGATTCAACGTCGCCAGGCAGATCCGAACGGGCACCATCATGGTGCAGACTGTCGCACCCGGCGCCGACCTCGGCGCCAATCCGAGTGATGGGCAGGGCCCGGGCTGGTCTTTGCCGGCGCGCGGCTTGTTCAACGGCGGCGGGCCATTGGGCGGCTTCAAGCAAAGTGGACTCGGCCGCGAGCAGGGGCGCTGGGGTTTCGAGGAATACACCGAGCTGAAATCAATCACCATGATGTAGCGGGGCACTGCGCCTTCGAGACGTGGCGCGGGTCCGCGTCGGGACTTGGGGCTGGAAGGGTCGGCTTGATGGAACTTCTCAGGGACGTCCGGGTCCTCGAAGTGTCTCTGTTCTCCGCGGATGCACTGGGTGGCCACCTCGCAGACCTCGGCGCAGACGTAATCAAGGTCGAGCCACCTGGCGGCGGTGGGTTTCGCGGTTCGGCGGTTTCGGGCGGCGAGTTGCAGGACTCTCACTGGAACCGCGGCAAGAAGAGTGTGGCGATAAACCTGAAAACGAGTGAGGGTCAAGATGCGTTTCGCCGCCTGGCCGCGACGTCGGCGATAGTGATCGACGGCCTGCGTTACGGAACCGCCCAGCGGCTCGGCTTCGGTTATGACGACATCGTCGCGGTCAATCCGACAGTCGTCTATTGCGTGCTCAATGGTATGGGCAGCTACGGGCCCTACACCCGGTTACCCACACACGGGTTGTCCTTTGACTGTTTCGCCGGCTTGAGTCCGCCGATCATCGAAGCGGATGGAACGCCACGCCTTTCGGGCGCGGCGACAGGGACAACGGGGGTTCTGGCGGGACCGCTGTACGCAGCGATGGGCGTCCTCGCCGCGTTGCACGCCGCAGGGCGCGACCGCAAGCCGCAGTACGTCGAAGTCGCGCAGGTCGATGCGGCGATCAACTGGAACTTTCAACACCTCGCGGCGCTGGCGAACGGTCAACCGGCCTACGGTGAGGGAATTCGCGCTTCGCTTCGCTACCAGTACTACGAAACGAGCGACGGCAACTACGTGGTGTTCAACGCCTTGGAGGACAAGTTCTGGCTGAGATTCTGCGAGTCACTCGAGAGGATGGATCTCTACGAACCAGGGCGCCAGAGGCCGGGGGAGGATGACGAGGCAGAGGCCCGGCTGCGCGAGCAGTTGACAGCCATCTTCAAGGAACGCACACGCAGGGAATGGACCGACTTCTTCATTGCGACCGATATCGCGGGTGCGCCAGCATTTTTGGGATCAGATCTGTTCGAAGACGATCACACAAAGGCTCGTCGGCTCGTTTATGTGCAGGCTCAGCCGGATGGAGCCTCGCAGCGACTGATAGGAACGTGTATCAAGACCAAATCCGACGACGGATTTGCACCGCCGGCGGCGCCGCAAGTCGGGCAGCATACGGAAGAGTTACTCACCGCCCTGGCGGGCTACGATGCGGCCGGAATTGAGCGCCTCCGTTCGACCGGTGCAATCTGAACGCCGGCGCACGCCCCACTCAAGGTTCAGGCCACAGGCCGATAGCGGGACAACCACCTGCGCAATGCGCGCTATGGTCTGCTGGTGGCCATATCGACTCCCGTGAGGGCAGCGGTCGTGACATTGCTGGCGATGACGGCTGGCCTAACGGCGCCGCTCGCTGGCGCCGACCCGACACCCCAACAGTCGCCGTTTCCGGTAGGCAAAGCCGGCACCACCATCCATGTCACGGAATACAGCGCCGCGACCGCCGACGTCACGCTGAACAACGTGAGCTGGGTTTCGTCGGGCTGCACCGGGAGCGGCGGGGGCTGCAACGTCATCGAGCTCACCATCGTCGGCAAGTCCGACACACCCTTCAGCTACGGCGAGGCCTACGTGACTGCCGCGTCGTCGCCGTGGAGGCAAGACCCTTACCGGGACGTCGAACGCGGCTCATTGACGGTTGACTACCAGAAGATCAACAAGACGCCGCCCCTGCGCTCGGGCAGTGTCGTCAACGGCCAGACCGCCCACGGATACATCGCGTACGACGCCGTCAACCAAGGCGACATCTACATCGAGTTCAATGACCCCAACGCTCCGGCGGCGCCCACCCCGCTAGCGGGCTGGAAAGTCCACACCTAGCGGCCGCAGCCCGGCGACTGTTGCGGCGACGTCTCGCCGATCTCGGCGATAGACTTTCGGCGTCGGAGTTCCAGGCGGCGCCGGTCATGCTTAGTTCGCAGCGACCGCCGATCGTGAAAGTCGGTGGTGCGCGGTGATCGAGTCGGGTGGCGACGCCGCGCTGGAAGTCATGCGTTCCGACGAGGAAGCAGCCAACGGTTATCGGGAGTGGCTGGCCGCCGCGGAGCGCTCCGGTCAACGAGTGCTGCGGCAACCGGACGGCACGTACGTGCTGTGGCGGCGCGACGACGTTCTTGCTGCCATCCGCGATGGCGAGCTTTTCGCCAGCCGCCAAGGCGAGCTGATGCCCGGTAATCCGCCGTTCGGTCCGTACCGGAAAATCATGATCGAGCAGTTGTTCACTCCCGGCAACTCGCGGGACATGCTCGAGCCCGTGCGCGCGATCATCGAACAATGCGTCGGCGCCGTAGCGGCGCAACTGGACCGCTGCGACGGTGCGGGTGTCGCCGAGGTTGTCTGGCGCGCGGCCTTCGTCACGGTCTGCGGACTGCCGACGGATACCGCTCCCGACGCGGTCAACACGCAAATGGTGGCGGCAATCCGCCGAGCCCCACAGGGCGGCCCCGACGTGATCAGTATCCTCGCCACCGAACCGCTCACCGACGAAGAAGTACTGGGACTGATGGCCTCGGTGGGCCGAGGCTTCATCTTCGCGTCGTTCGCTATCAGGGCCGGACTGGCGGTGCTGGCCCGCCAGCCGATATTGCAGCGTGAGTTACGCGAAAACCCTGACCGGCAACGCAGGTTCATCGAGGAGCTGCTGCGATTGGATGGCGGGGCGAAGACCGTGTCCCGAATCACCAGCCGCAGCGTGACAATCGGCGAAACGACGATCCCAGCCGGGTCGCCTGTCGAGTTGTGCGTCGGATTCGTTCATCGCGACGAGTCTGATGACATGTCAGGTCATGACATCAAACTCGATGGCCCGCAGCGGAATTGGAGCTTCGGGGGAGGCCCGCACCGGTGTCCGGCCTCGCACCTTGCCCGGGACCTGCTGGGCGTGTTCTTTGAAGTGTGGCTCGCCAAGATTCCGTTCTTTTGGTTCGACTGGAGCGGCGGCGATGTGCCCAAAGCGTGGCATCCCAGACCCTACAGCCCTTCGCCCAGCGAGATTTTTGACGGTTGGTTCCCCGTTCACGTGCCACTCAGGTGGCGTCCGGAGCGGTGATCGGGGCCGGACGAGGCCTTGTGCCATGTCACCCTTGAAGCCCGCCGAAGCAGAGATTCGACGAGAACGCCGGTGGCTGCGCCGAGATACATCGCCGGTCCGGTTTGGAGCAGCTCGGTGATTACCCGCCATGAGAGCCGACTTTTGCCGAAGACGCCGCCGAGACCCCGGACGCGGCGCCAAATGAGGAAGTCGTACCCGAGGCTGGCGAAGGTTCCTTCCCTCCGCTAACGGGCGAACCCCGACCACCCATCGGAAATTGACACTTGAGCCCAATGTGACCGGAGAGAGGGCACGGCCATCTCTGGGGCCTCGGGGCGAAGATCGTCGGGCAGCGCGACCTGCGCGGTCACCCCCGGCGTGACGAACTTCATCGTCAATTTCGCGAATGAACACCGGTGTGTTGCGGGCGTTGAACGCGGGCATATGCAACATTGGAGCCATCTCAAAGACGCCGTTCGATCCGCTCACGTTGGGGTTTGCAGCCCATCGACGATGGTTGCTACTTCGGTTGAGATATCGGCAGCACGTTCAGGCTGCCGTGACACGTCGCAGACGACGATTTCCGTAGCGCCTCGAGGATTCGCACGTAACGTTGCAGCGATGGACGGCGTGGCAGAACTGGTGCCGGTGCTACCTGCGCACCGCTTCGATGAAGCCGGCCTCGCACGGCACTTGCGCGGAAAGCTTCCCGGCTTCGACGGTCAACTGGAGGTTCGCCAGTTTCAAGGCGGACAGAGCAACCCGACGTTTCACCTGCAAACCACCGCCGGCGAGTACGTCCTTCGCAAGAAGCCGCCGGGCAAGTTACTGCCCCGGGCACATGAAGTGGAGCGCGAACACCGCGTCATGTCGGCGTTGCGAGACACCGGTGTGCCGGTGCCGCGCATGCGGCTGCTGTGCAATGACGAATCTATCATTGGCACAACGTTTTTCATCATGGACTACGTCCCCGGACGTATCTTTCACGACCCGGCCATGCCCGAGAGCGCTCCGGCACATCGTGCGGCGGTCTACGAGGACCTCGCACGGGTCCTTGCGGCGCTGCACCGTGTGGACTGGCGCGCGGTAGGACTCGAGGGGTTCGGCAAGCCAGAAGGTTACCTGCAACGCCAGGTGGCGCTGTGGACGAGGCAGTGGCAGGCTGCGCGCGTCGAGGGCATGCCGGCGATGGATCAGTTGGCGCAGTGGTTGCCGGAACACCTGCCAACGGACGATGAACCGGCTTGCATCGCGCACGGCGACTACCGCTTGGGTAACGTCCTGATCCATCCGACCGAGCCCGAGATCGTTGCGGTACTCGACTGGGAGCTGGCGACCATCGGCCATCCGTTGGCTGACCTTGCCTACACCTGCCTGACCTACCATCTGCCGCCGGACTTCAGCGGCACGAGGGGTGTAGCGGGCGAGGATCTGACCGGCACCGGCATACCCGACGAGCAAGCATTCGTTGCAAGTTACTGTCGGCATGCCGACCGAGAGCCCGCTCGCTCGCTCGATGCCTTCATCGTGTTTTCTATGTTCCGCCTCGCCTCCATCACCGCCGGCGTGTGGCGGCGCGGGCTCGACGGCAATGCTGCCGACTCCCGGGCCGGCACATCAGAGATTCGGGACCGCTACCGCGCACTGGCGCAGATGGCGTGGGCTTTGGCGCAACAATTGGCGGCCAAGTAAAGCCACCCGAGCGAGCACGGAGTGCTCGACGTAGGCGCGAAGCGGTGCCGCTGTTCGTCCAGTTGCGGCCGAAGCCCTTTGCGCAATAGGCACTCTCAGCTGCTTGCCCCCTTGAGTGCGAGCGGGGTATACGGCTTAAGCGACTTGTCGAGAGTCACTTTGGCATTCAAGGGAGCGCAGTTGTTCCAGCGCTCAGGCCTTGGCGCGTTCGGGAATGCACCCGCCCGACATGGCATCACATTCGCGGGCGGGGCCCCGGCCGAAGATGGGGACTCAGCCCTGGTGCACGACGTTCTGGTTGCCGGTGTTGTTGACCGCCGGAGTGCCGGAGTGATACGTGATCTCGTTCGAGCCGCCGGACACCATAATGGAATTGGCCGAGTCGACGGTGACCTTATGCCCGGTCCCGGAAACGTTCAGCACGTCGCAGTTTCCCGTGACGGTGACCACAAGGTTGCCCCCGCTGACGTACAAGGTACCGTTGTCGCAGGCCACAGTCCTGTCACCACCCAATCCGTCGACGCTGTTGACAGGCCCTGCCAAAGGGGCTGGGGGCGAAAGCGGATCGGCCGTGGCGATAGTGGTGGTCGTGGCCGCGCCGAGGAGCGCAAGGCCGACCGCCGCGATCATCTTAATGCTCAAACTGCTTGACATGAGGGTCCTCCTACGAACTCGATAACGCCGCGTTTCCTCCGGCGATTTGGTTTGAGTTGTGGGACAACTCTTTTACATCCGATCAACACGCACGACTACGGGAGTAGGGCCTAAAGACCCATGTCCTGCGGGACTTTCGTCGCGTTGCATCCACCACGGGTGTCGAAGTGTCCATATTGCGACGGGGCGGGAACCTTACGTCTTATCGCCGTAGTGGCGCAGCGGAACTGAGAAATAATCCGGGTCGTTGCCGTCATGCGTCCCCGCCAACCCGAGTGAATGTACGTGTCGGCGAAGCGCTTTATTGACTCATGCTGGTCCTTCGGCGAAGACGCTTCTAAAACGATTGTGCACGTAGATATCCCGGTGCCGGGGTGCAGCGTGACGCGGCTTCGTCGACTAACGTCGGCTTTACCGCGGGTTGTCGGGGACGCTGTCGCAGCCAGGCCGACCATCGATGAGAAGCGCCGAGGTCAACGGACGGATCTACTACGCCCACAAAGATGTTGAGGTGGGGGGTTCCCGGCGAACGGCTGGACGACGGAGCCTCTAGACCATTCGGCTCATAATCTGCGGGTTCGAGCCCCTGCCTCACCGGCTAAATGAGCCGCGACGTTGTGCCAGTTTCTTCACTGCAAGGGTGACGTTCACAATTCGGGCCAGCCCCCGGCTGGGTAGCCGCCGAGGTGGTTACCCGCAAACCTGACCGATCTGTCCGTGATGTGGGCTCGCCTCGCATTGGCTAAGTTCGCGTCTGTAGATCTCACGCATGTAATCGTCGAGGCACGCTTGGTGGGCGGCGGGATCGGTGACGTTGACACAGGGATCGCCGGCGCCTGCTGGTGCCAAGGGAACACTGAGGGGTACCAGTGCTATGACTGCTGCCGCCGACACGCCCAATATTGCTTTCTTCATCAATATCCCCAAGCGCAGCGTGGTGGAGTTACGTCATCCCAGTTAATCGCAGGCGGGTGCTATCGGGCTAGCGGCGAAAGTCCCATAAGCGATGGTCATTGGTTTCGACATCCGCAGCCGCCCACGTCCAAGCCCTGCCAGCTGGCCCGCGCCTATTAGGAGTTATCGCGGCGCGGGAGGTTGTAGCGACATCGAGGGTGGGTATGGGTTCCGGATCGTCAAAGAAGGAGATGCCATGACCCGACGCCACGCGGATGAAGCGCCCAACAACACCGCCGACGACCCCGAGTCCGAGCCCAAGCAGGATGCTGAGCAGGTAGTGCCGGAGCAGGGCGAGGGTCCGTTCCCTCCCGTGGCCGGCGTACCCCGGCCACCCATCGGCAATTGACCATCTGAGCTGTCCGTTTTCGGTGGGCTGGCAGCACCCGTCGGCATCCCCAGGCCGAGAGTGCACAGGTGTCGCGCCGCAGCGGACGCGAACTTGGCACTCTACGGTCGGGAGGACGAGGCCGACCACGTGTGGAAATCCCGGGCCGGGGTATCCCCCCGGGCGTATGACTACAGCCAGGACACAACCGGATCAGCGCGAAATCGACGGCGTCCGGGGGATCGTTGACGCCATCTCCGGGGCCTTCGCGGCCAAAATCGTCGGGCAGCGCGACCTGCGAGAGTCGCTGCTCATCGGCCTGCTCGCGGGCGGACACATCCTGTTGGAAAGCGTGCCGGGCCTGGCGAAGACCACCGCAGCCAAGGTGCTCGCCGAGTCGATTCACGGCCGCTTTCAACGCATCCAGTGCACGCCCGACCTGCTGCCCAGCGACATCATCGGCACGCAGATCTATGACTCGGCGACCAACTCCTTCGTCACCCAACTAGGGCCGGTGCACGCCAACATCGTGCTGCTCGACGAGATCAACCGGTCCAGCGCGAAGACGCAAAGCGCGATGCTCGAGGCGATGGAGGAGCGGCAGACCACGATCGCCGGGCAGGTGCACCCCCTCGCGGACCCGTTTCTGGTCGTCGCCACCCAGAACCCCGTCGACCAGGAAGGCACCTATCCGCTCTCCGAGGCGCAGACCGACCGCTTCCTGCTCAAGGAGATCGTGCGCTACCCCTCCCCGCAGGAGGAGGTGGAAGTGATGTCGCGGATCGATGCCGGCATCTACGACAAGGGGCGGCCCGCCCCGCCGGTGGTCGGCCTCGAGGACGTGCTCCGCGTCCAGGACGTGGTGCGCCATGTCCACATGGATCGCGCGCTGATGCTCTATGCCAGCCAGCTGGTCGATGTGACCCGTCACCCCGCGGGGGCGCTGCCCAAGCAGATCGCGCGTCTGGTCGAATACGGCGCCAGCCCCCGCGCAACGATCGCGTTCTGTAAGGCGGCCCGGGCGCAGGCCGTGCTGTCCGGGCGTGCGCACGTACTGCCCGAGGACATCGCGAAGCTTGCGCACCGGGTGCTGCGGCACCGGCTCATCCTCGGATTCGAAGCGGCCAGCGCCGATATCACCCCCGAGGTCGTCATCGACGCCGCGCTGCGGGTCGTCAGGGTTCCCTGAGGCGTCGAAGGCCACCTTGGGTAAGCACCTCAACCGGGCCAAGGCGCACTTCGGCGCCGACACCCGCGGCCTGCTCGAAGGCGGCCGCTATGCGCTATTGCATACGCGCAGCATGGAATTCGACGACCTACGCCCGTACGTGCCCGGCGATGACGTCCGGGACATCGACTGGAAGGCCTCTGCGCGATCGGGCAGCGTGCTCATCAAGCGGTTCGTCTCCGAGAAGCACCACAAGATTTTGCTCGTCGCCGATGCAGGTCGCAACATGTCGGCGCTCGCCCCGAGTGCGGAGGGCAAACGCGATGTCGCCGCGCACATCATGGGCGCGGTGGGGTTGATCGGTCTACGGCGATCGGATCAGATCGGCATGGTCTACGGCGACCGCCGCGGCAGTGTGAACATTCCGCAGCGGCGCGGCGAGTCGCACATCGAGGGACTACTGCACCGCTGGTACCAGCACACTACGACCAACCCCGGCCGCAGTGACGTCGCCACCCAACTTGACTACGTCGCAACGCATTACCGACACGCCATGTTGATCATCGTCGTATCCGATGAACCCGAGGTCGATGACAGACTCGGCGCAGTGCTCGCCAGACTGAGCGGGCGCCACGACATCATGTGGGCGATGGTGTCGGACATGGCCGCGGTGGGTCCCGACAACACCGACGGGTACGACGTCGCCACCGGTCGTTTCGTCCTGAACGGAGCCGACCTCGGCCCGCGGGTGGTCAGCGCTTACCGCCGCGCCGAGCAGTCCCGTCGCAACCGCCTCGACGCGTTCCTGACCGGTCACGCGATTCCCCACGCGACTATCGCCGGCAGCGACCACATCCGGCGCGAACTCGTTCGCCTGACCGAGGTGGCCGCCCGTGCCGGATGATCTGCTGCGCCACATATTCGGTCCGCAGCCGTACGCGTCGTCGTGGCTTTGGTTGGCCGTGATCTTGGTGATTGCCGTAATTATCTGGTACGTAATCATTTTCGTATGGACCCTGCCCTCGCACCAACTGCGGCGCATCCCCGTCGTGCGGCGAGCGCACGCCTGGCTGATCCGTGACCGCTTCGCCCGCCGCGTGCAAGGCATCGCCGACGAGCACGCTGCCGGGCAGATGTCGGCTCCGGCGGCGTGCGCGGCGATCAGCCGGACGGTGCGCAGCTTTCTGCATCAAGCGACCGGGGTGCGGGCGCAGTACCTACACGTCGGGGCCATGGCCGATGCGAGTCTGGCCGCTGCCGCGCCGCTGCTGACTCGGCTCGGGGACGCGCAGTTCAACGCCGAGGCGCATGTCGATGTCACCGACGTGAGCATCCGGGCGCAGGAGTTGATCCGCTCGTGGACCTGAAATGGTGGCCGGTGGCGGCCATCGGATTGGCCTGCTTCGTCGCGGTTGTGGCGCTGGCGGCATTGCTGCCTATGACCGCTGCCCGCCGGCGGCTGCGGCCATTAGCCAACGTCGCACGGCTGACCCGGTTGCCCGAGTACGCGAAAGTGGCCCGGCTGCGATCACTGTCAACGGTGGTAACCCTGGTGGTCCTGACGGCCATGTTCGGCGCCGCCTCCTGGACGGCGGCCCGTCCGACCGTCGCCAGCAACGATTTCGACGCCGCCCACCCCGAAGACATCATGCTGTGTGTCGGGCAGCCGGTGACCGATGCGGCGACCGCTGAATTGCTCGACTACTTCGCGCGGCAGGCCGGCACGTCGCCTCAGCGTCAACGGATCGGCTTGACATCGGTCAACCGTCGCCTGGTGCCGCTGACGCGCGACCACCAGTACGCCGCAGCGCGATTCGGTGAGTACACCGGCACTCATGCGGCGCAGTCGGCGTCGTTCGCCCCCGCCGTGCCCTACACCGACTATGCGACGACTGTGAACGACGTTCTGGCGCTCTGTATGTCAGGATTCCCGACGATCGAGAAGGGCGGCACGCATCGGCGGTCGGTAATCTATCTCGGGCCCTCAGATCTCCGTGCCGCAGGAGACTCGCGCCCCGCACTGTTCACCGATACCAGTGTGTGGGACGTGGCCGAGCGCGCGGGAACGCAGCTCAATGTCATCGACACCGCGCCGTCACCGGCAAGCGCCTCGCTCGTCGCCCTCGCCACGCGGAGCGGCGGCAGGTACCTCGCACCGGGACGAGGATCGGTGGTCAAGGCAATCAACGACATTCGCGCACACACCCCACCCGCGCACCTGGCCGACGGCACCGTCGTGACCGCGGACTTCCGCGACGACCCGGTGGTGCCGCTGGTAATCGCGCTGCTGTCGGCGGCCGTCCTGTCGGTGGCCCTCTTGGTGTTACGCCGATGACGTTCCATCCTCTGCTGCCCTGGCCGATCTTCGCGGTCGTCGCAGGTGCGCTACTCCTGGCGCGACTGGTGGCGCTGCGCCAGGTGCTCCTATCGGCGGGGCGCCGGCGTGGTCGCGCGGCGCTACGGTGGACCAGTGTGACATTCGCGGTGCTGCTGCTCCTTGCCGCGACCATCCGCCCCGGACTTCGTGACGACGAAAAGAGCCGTGGCGCAACCCGAGCGGCTGGCGAGAACCTCAACGTGTTCCTCGTGGTCGATCGGTCGGCCGACTCAGGCGTCGACGACTACGGCGCCGGCGAACCGCGGATCGCGGGGATGCGCGACGACGTCGCCGCGGTGATCAAGCAGTACCCGGCGGCACGCTACGCGCTCGTCGGCTTCGCCTCTCGGGCCTCGCTGGACTGGCCGCTGTCCGAGGATGTCTGGAGCCTGCGCCCGACCGTCGCCGCGATCGGCCCCGAAAACGCGAGTCCCGACGTGAACGGGGGAGCGGCGGACAACGTGCTGCGATACCAGTTGATCCAGGCGGCGCAGCAGTATCCGGGTTCGCGAAACGTGGTGCTCTACTTCGGCTGCGGTGCGCCCGGTTCGCGCAGCCCCCAGGGTGACTTCAACCTCACGCAGAGCGCGGTGGCCGGCGGAGCGGTGCTGGGCTACGGCCGCAGCGACGCGATCAACGAAGCCGAATTGCGACAAATTGCCGCACAACTCAACGTGCCGTATGTCCATCGGGATCCGGGACAGTCTTTCCGGCCCGACCTGCCCGACACGCCGGATATCCGGGCGGAGGCCGACGGACAGACCGAGCTGTACTGGCTGCCCGCGCTGCTCGCAGCGGGGCTGCTGCTGGCCGAGATCTACCTTTCAGTCCGCGAATTCCGGCGCGGCCGCATCGCCCGGCGGGATCTGACATCGTGACTTCGAAACCGGCACGGCTGCGGCTGCGACGGCGGCTACTGATCTACTCGGCGCCGGTCACCGCCGTCGCGCTGCTGGTTACCGTCAAGCTGTTTTCCGTTGTGGTGGCCGGAAATTCAGCGGCCCGCGCCTTCGCAAGTGGCGACGGAGACACTGTGCAGGCCAATGCGGCAATCCTTGGCATGGCGAACGTGGTGGAACCGGCGAAGGCGCCGTTCGCGGCGGGCACCGCCGCCGTGCTTGACGGCCGCCTCGACGATGCCGACACTCACTTCTCCGCCGCGCTTGCCCGCACCGACGCCGACCGCTCCTGCCCGGTGCGGGTCAACCTCGAACTGGTCCGCGAGACCGAGGGCGACCGTGCCGCGGCGGCGGGCAATCGGGCACGCGCCGGGGAACGTTATGCGAGCGCGCTGTCCGTCGTAGACCAGGCGACGCAATCCTGTTTTCTCGGCAACGGTGACCCGGACCCGCAAAGGCGCGCCATCCGGGACCGCGCCGCGAACCGGTTGGCCGCCAAACGAACTGCGCTCAACGCTCCGCCACCGGCAACGCCCCCACCGCCCCGCCTCTTATACACATCT
>NZ_LZSZ01000122.1:0-694 GCF_001665645.1 Mycobacterium sp. 852002-30065_SCH5024008
GCGGCATGATCGCACGTCAAATAGCCCGTTTTGTAGGTCCAGCAGTAGTTGCCGCGTCCGGCCTCGGCGCGTCGGCCATCACCGGCTCTGCCCTCCCCTCCGCGGCCGCCCAGTGTCCGGACGTGCAGGTGGTGTTTGCCCGCGGCACCGGTGAAGCCCCCGGCGTCGGCCCCACCGGACAAGCGTTCGTCGACGCCCTGCACTCGCGCATGGGAACCAAGTCCTTCGACGTCTACCCGGTCAACTACCCCGCCAGCGACCAATGGGACACCGGCGTCGACGGCATCAGAGACGCCGCGGGCCATATCAATTCGATGGCCCACGACTGCCCCAACACCAGAATGGTGCTCGGCGGCTACTCCCAGGGCGCGGCCGTGATGGGCTTTGTCACCTCACCCTCGGTTCCCGACGGCGTCGACCCCAACACCGTGCCCAAGCCCCTGGACCCCTCGGTGGCCAGCCACGTCTCCTCGGTGGTGCTCTTCGGCATGCCCAACGTGCGCGCCATGAACTTCCTCGGCGAACCCCCCGTCGTCATCGGCCCGGCCTATCAGGACAAGACCGTCAAGGTCTGCGCCACCGAAGACCCGGTCTGCTCCGACGGCATGAACTTCTCCGCCCACAACACCTACGCCGACGACGGCGCCATGATCGACAAAGGCGTCGCCTTCGCATCCAGCCACCTCGACGCGGG
>NZ_LZSZ01000123.1:0-1704 GCF_001665645.1 Mycobacterium sp. 852002-30065_SCH5024008
ATGCGATCGTCGGCAGCGTCAGATGTGTATAAGAGAGTGGTGCGGGGGCGGGCGGCTGCGCCGCCGGCGGCGCGCTCAGCGGTGCGGCCGGCACCTGCTTGGCCGGGGTGGCGACGCTGACCCGCGGGTTCTGCGGCGCGGTGGATCCCGGCCGATCGGAGCCCAGCGAAAACAGCACCACGCCGGCCACCACGGCGGCGATCCCGGCCAGCGCGCTGCCGGCGAGGAACATGGGTCTGCGCGTGCGCGGGGTCACGTCGTCCTCGTCGGCGACGGCGCTGTAGGCCAGCGCATCGGCGGTCGTGTTGCCCCAGACGTCCAGGTAGGTCGGGCCGATCGGTCGGGGACTCACTTCCCCGGTGCCCGGGTCGAGCGCGTATGCCAGGGCCGCCGTGGACGAGGCGAACAGCGGCGCGTTCGCCGACGCCAGCGCCGCTCCGCGCGCCAGCGCCATCTCCGGCTCCTCCGGAGCCGTCACCTCGAGCGGGGTCGCCGCCTCGAGCGCGGGCTTGACCGCCACGATGTCCGCACCGCAGCCCACCAGGAAGACGCCGTCCGCCCGGGCCCCCCGCGAGTTGAGACCGGCGACCATCGTCGCCAACTCGGCGGCGAGCGGCTCTTGCCGGGCGTGCGCCAGCTGCTGGCGGTGCAGGTCGACGATCGAACCGTCGGTGACGTCGACGACGGCCAGCGTCGCGGTCTCGGGCTCGACGTACAGCATCGCGATGTGCGCGTAGTCCAGGGCGGACCCGACCGTCTGGGCCAGTGCGGCCGCGGCCAGCAACGGGGACACCAGCATGACGTTGCCCATGCCGTGGCGGCCCATCGCATCCCGCAGCGCGCCGACGCCGGCGGGGTCCGTCCACGTCACTCCGGTCGACACCAGTCGGTAGCCGCCCGCGAGCGCACCTTCCCGGGTGCCGCCGATCGCGGCAAGCACTTGGTCGACCGCCCCGGCAGCCACCGAATCCCCGCCGCCGGCGACCTCGAACTCGTCCTGTTCGACGGTGACACCGTCGGCGTTCTGGCCCTCGATGACCACCAGGCGGACCGTCTCGGGAGCCATCGAGACCCCCAGCACGATGTCCACGTACGCCTCCACAGTCCGCTGATTTGCTCCGGGATCCTCCATGAGGACACCACCGGATAGACCCCGCCCGACCGGGTGACACCAAACCTACCCGCGCGGGCCCGGGCGCGCTCGTGGAGCGCGCTCAGCAGGGACGACGGGCGGCTAGTAGCCCGGGCCCAGGAAGGGATTCTGGGAGTTCCCCGGGTACTGCGGGTATTGCTGCGGATATTGCGGATATGGCGTGTACTGCGGCGCCTGCGTCTGCGGGGCCTGCGTCTGCGGAACCTGGATCGGAATCGGCACCGGTAGCAGTGGGACGTGGATCCACTCGGTGGTCATCGGCACCGTCGTCGTGGGGGTCGTGGTGGTCGACGGCGGGGGCGGCTCTTCGCTCGTGGTCGACGGCGGTGGCGGGGGCGTCGTCATGGCCGTCGTGGTCGGGGCCTGAGTCGACGGCGGGGCGGTGTGCCGCGGGGTCCAGACCGGTGGCGCCTGCGTGGTGACCACCACCGGCGGGGGCGGTGGCGGCAGCGGTGAGGGTGGCGGTTCGGGCGGCGGCGGCGCGGGGCTGGGCACCGGCGCCTGTCTCTTATACACATCTCCCAGCCCCCGAGACGGAGCTACACCAAATC
>NZ_LZSZ01000124.1:0-20891 GCF_001665645.1 Mycobacterium sp. 852002-30065_SCH5024008
ATACGAGATGTAGCTCCGTCTCGTGGGCTCGGAGATGTGTATAAGAGACAGACCTCGACCGGCGGCGGTGGGGCGCCGTTGGCCGGTGGGGGTCCGGCCGGCGGAGGGAACGCCGGTGTCGACGGCATGGGCCGCGGCATGGGCAGGGTCCCCTGCGGCGCAGCGGCGATGATCGAGCCCACGATGGTGCCGTGCGCGTCGCAATCCGACAGGCCGTCCTCACTCATGATGTAGTCACCACCGGGCACGGCCGGCAGCCGCGGGTTGGGCGAGATGCCGGTGTCGATGACCGCCACCGGTACACCGTTGCCGGTGCTGTATTGCCAGGCCTTGCCGATGTTGAGCAGGTTGAAGCCCGGTGCCAGCTGCGCCACGTCGGGATTGCGCACGGTGATGGGCGTCGAGCAGCTGTTGGCCCGCCGCATCGGTTGGTCCGGCTTGGGCGGCCCGTCCGGGGGCACCAATCCCGGATCCACCTGCGGGGGCGTAATAGCTTGCGCGGCAGGAATATTCGCAGACAACGCGACGAGGGTCACGGCGGCGGTCACCGCCGCGACCCTCTTTAGTGGCGAATCCACGTGAACAGCCCTCCCAGGGCCGCCGCCGCGGGCAGCAGGACGATGAACGCCAACACTTCCACCCATTCCACGGTCAACCGGATGAAGGGCCTGAACCGCACCGTCGGCACCAGAAGCGCCGCGGCCAGACCGCACGCTGCGAAGGCGGCGATGGCCAACACGGGCCAAAGCAGCCCGCTCACAACGTCTTTCGGTTCGTAAATGGCGTATTTGACCACTCCGGCGCATACCGCGGCCGCGGCCCCGCAGGCGAGCGCGACGGCCTGGTACTTGGCGGCGAATCCGCGGCCCTGGGTGATGAAGATGCCCACCACCAGTCCCGCGACCACCAGCGCCAACCACGCCCAGGGACGCCCCGGCGTCAGCACCCCCCACACGGCGGCGGGCAGGACGATCGACACCCCGACACACACACCGACCTGTACCGCGTTGACCAGCCGCGCCGAGGCGGCGATCGCTGCGCCGCGCGCGGTGATGTCGGTCAATTCGTTGTCCTCGTCCTCGGATTCGTCCTCGCTGACCGGGGAGACCGTGTCGACGGGCATGCCCTCGCGGCGCGCGAACAGGTCGCGTCCGGTGATCGATCCGAAGTGAGGCGGCCGCACCCGAGCCACCCACAGCGCGATCAGCGGGGTCATCCTGACCAAGATCAGCAATCCGACCAGCACGCAGATGGCCAGCACCTGGGCCGAGGCCGGCCGGAACATCCGGACGACGGCAACGGCGGCGAGGATCCCGCTCACCGTCACCACCGCGGTGACGACCGCGGTCTGCCACCGCTTGCGTGTCATCACGCCGATGGCGATGGCACCCAGGATCACGATCACGAGGCCGATCACCCCGTGCGCCGCTCCCAGCGTCCCCGGGGGCGCGCATGCGCCCGCGACGGCCAACAACACCACGGCCAGCCAACCGAATCCGCTGAACAGGTCGCGCCGCTCCCGCCAGCCCCACCAGACGACAGCGGCTCCGACCACCAGCAAGGCCCCGACGGCGCCGGACACCGCGGCCGGGACGGGGTCGTCGGTGAACGTGCGCGCCCGCAACGTCAGCGCCACCACCACCCCGGCCGCCATCGCGACGATCGCGACGGCGGTGTGCGCGGCCGTCAGCGGCGTCACCGGGGCGAACATCCGGTCACCGCCATCGCGGCCCAGCCACTTGCCCATGGCCGCCAAGCCGGTCGACAACGACTCGTACTGCGGTTCAAAGGATTCGCCGGCCACCCGGGGCACCAGCACCAGGGTGTCCCCGTCCTGCACGCCCAGCTCGTCCAGGCTCTTGTTGATGTCCAGCCGGACACCGTTGATCTTATGCAGTTCGTAGCTGCCCGCCGGCAGCGTAATGCCGTCAAAACCTTTGCGCTTCAGGTCCGCGTCGAAGAGCTCGACCATTCCCTCGAAAAATCCCTCTACCGGAATTCCGGCCGGGAACACTTGGGAACACAGATGCTTCTCGTAGGAAATATTGACCGCACAGCGCGCCGGGAAAGCGACCTTATGCGCTGATGTCACGGCGCTGTCCGCTCCGCATCCGGAATGTATTTGTCGGCCAGGCCGGCGGTGATTTCAAAAAGCCGCAACCGCGTCTTTTTCTTTAATTCATGAACCGTGTCGATGAGCCCGCCTTTGGCCAGGTGCGGATCGAACGGCATCTCTTCGACGGTCGCGCCGACCTTGCTGAACCGCTCGGTCAAGTACGCCAGCGCGTCCTTGTCGGCGATCTGATCGGTGTGGTTGATGATCACGGTGCTGCGCGAGACCAGCTCGTGGTAGCCCTGCGACCGCAGGTAGTCCACGGCCCGCAGCACCGGCCGGGACCGGTCCGCGGTTATCCCGGAGACGAACACGAGCGTGTCGGTGTTCTCCAAAACCGGCTTCATCACCTCGTGTTCCAAATCCGGCGAGGTGTCGACGATCATCACCGTGTGGGTTCGCCGCAGCCGCGACAAGACCCCCGAGAACATCGCCGGCACCAGCGGCCGGGGCTGGTCCGACGTGCGGTTTCCGGCCAGCACGTCGAGTCCGATCGGGTTCTGCCCCAAGTGTTCACGGATGTCCGCGTAGCCCTGGACGTCGGTGTCGTTGATGATGGCGGTGTAGTCCCCCGGCGGCGACTCGTCGATGCGGTCGGCCAGTGTGCCGAAGCCCGGGACCGCGTCAATCGCAATCACGTTCTGCGGGCGGCATTCTCGGAACACCCCACCGATGCAGGCGACCATCGTCGAAACGCCGACTCCGCCCTTACCGGACACCACCGTGATCACGTACTGGCGCCGGATGTGCCGCCGGATACGGTTCTGCAAGTCCCGGTAGTGCCGCTCACTGGGCGATTCACCAGGGTTTATTTTCTTAAAAGAGATGACGTAGATGAATTTCCGCCAACCCGAGCCTGGAGGAATCTTTCGAGGCGCGGCCAGATCGGTAATGCGCATGGTGTCCGACACCGAATCCGGGAAGTTACGGCCCCCTGACGGATCCCCCCGTCTGAGCGCCCCTTCGTCCGACATATTCGGGTCATTCCAAGGGCTCGTCACGTCGCGATGCTAACACGCTCGGCGATACCGCGTTTACCGATCAAGAAACCCTTCAAGAGCGTAAGGGGTTGCTATTCCACGGCATTGGTTAACTGACTTATCTTGCGTCAGTTGAGAAATCGTCCTCCTGTCAGACCACCCGCCGATACGAGTACCACTCGTCGCCCGCGGGCAAGCGGCGGATGAGCCGTTGCACGGCACCACTGATGTCGCTGCGCGAACCGGGCGAGACGATCTGATAGCGCCGCTGCCCCGAGATGATGCACTCGATGCAGACGCGTCCGGACGGGGTGTCGACGATGGACACCGACGAATCGCCGACCGCCACGCGCGCCAATTCGTCCGGCCCGACACCGGCCTGCAGCGCGACGATGGACGCACGCGCCGAGCGCGCGGGGTCGGCGGCCGCGAGCACGAGCTGCAATTGATCGGCGTCGAGGCGCTGGGCGAGCAGAAAGGTCCGCAGGCTGGCGGAGTCGTGCACCGACGAGAGCAATTGTTCGGTGTCCAGGGTGACCGGCCGCAACGGCGCCGCCTCCGCCACACCGCACAACCGCTCGACTTGCCCGACCACGAGTTCGCTGGCCCCACCCTCGTCGTTGGCGGTACCGGCCGGGTACAGGCGGATCAGCTCGCCGTGGCGTTCCAGCACCACCCACCAGCTGGCAAAGCGGCAGATAGACACCCGCGTCGGTTCGCGCCCGGGGACGTCGATGCTGACCATCAACGCCAAGTCCCGCCGCAACAGCACGGTGAGCCATTCGCGGATCATCGGGTCGACATTGTCGGCCTCGTCAAGGGCGCCGGCAGTCCTCAACTCGGCCACGATCGGGTGGCCCAGCGCCAGCTCGGCGGTGTCGAGCCTCGGCAGCAACGGCCGCAACCCCAGTTCGGGGCAGGTCTGCTCCACCCCGGCCACCGCTTGCAACACCCACAGGCCATCGACCGTCGTAGTCAGCATGTCACTTCGCTTTCCAGGCAGCGCGCCCATCAACCGACGGGCCAGACACCGAAGGTGGGGCACATGCGCTCGCGCATCTGCCCCACCTTCAATCGTGGCGGTGAGCCGATCTCAGCCGAACAAGTGGCCGATGTTCTGGTCGGTGGCGAGCGCGTTGTCCAGCACGTGCGAGGTCGTCGTCCCGTGCTGGCTCACGGTGTCGATCAGTCCCTGCAGCCCGGACAGCATCTGCGCTTGCGCCTCGAAGAACTGCTTCGCACCATGACCGGCGAAGAATTCCGTCAGCTGGTTGGTCCGGTTCGAGGTGTCGTCATAAATTCCCTGCAGCTGGCCGGCGCGGGAGCCGATGTCGGAGGCGAAATCGGCTACGGCGCCCGGGTTATAAGTGATCGGGTTGGACATTTGCGAGCTTCCTTTCAAAAGACCATTAGTGGAATTAGGAGTGAGTGGGCCGGTTAGGAGCCGTGGCCGCCGAATAGCGCGCTGAAGGCGTGTGTGGAATCCGCCTCGTGGTGTTCCATCAAGGCCGCCGCCTGCTTGAGACCCTCGGCCAGGCGGGTGCCGCCGGACAGGACCTTGTTCAGGTCGTTCTGAATTTCGATGGCCGTCGCGTGGGAAGCGGTGACTGCTTCACCGGACCAGGTCGACGGGTTCATCACGTTTTCGTGATTCGCGATGTAGCCCTGAGCGATTGCGATCGCGTGCTCCATGTTCGCCTGAATATGGTTGGAAGCGTCGCGCAGCACCTGCGACGATACTTGGATTGTTGAGCTGTCCACTTGCGGTTTCTCCTAACTACTGCTGCCCTCCCCCGGGGAATTACCTGGGGCATGAAACGAAGTGTATGAGGGCTATTTGGACCTGTCGATTCACCCTTGGCCGGGCCGGCTTCACACTCTGGTGTCGACAACCCGCACCGTCGCGGGCTGTTCGGATTTGTCTCGGGATCCGCGCTCTCCTCCCGCCCCATGCCCCACCGGCATGCCGCCCATCGGTGTGCCGCCGCCGACCGTGGTGGTCTGCGGACGGATGGCCTCGGCCCCCAACGCCCCGCTCGGCCGCAACCCCACCGGCCGGCCACTGCTGACGGGCTCGAACGCGCTGACGGGACGGGTGAAGCTGGTCGCGGGCATACCCGCACTGCCCAGGGACGCGGCCCCGCCGCCGCCCGATGCGCCGACGGCCGACACCTCCGTCGCCGAGACCGCCGAAACTCCCGGCGCCGCCCCGGCCATGGCGCCGGGATTGGCGAACATGCCCATCATCGATTGCAGCGGCGACATCATCTGCATCGGCGCCTGCATCATCTGCATGGGAGCCTGCATCGCCTGCGGGACCGCGCCCATCATCGATTGCACCGGCTCCATGAACGAGCCGGCCTGGCTCATGAAGTCCTGGCCGCCCGACGCCGCCTGGCCCGCCCCCTGCGTGCCCGTCTGCGCGCCCTGAAAAGCGGAGCGCATGCCGTCGCCGGCCGCGACCTGGGCCGCGGACTGGCCCACCGCCGAAGCCGCCTCCACGGGCGCCGCCGGCGATGCGCCCATGGTTGCCAGCGGCGGCGGAATGGCGAGGCTTTGGGTCAACGCGGTGAGGATCGTTCCGTAGCTGGCGCCGACGGCGGAGTTGTTCGGCCACATCGATCCGAAGTACTCGAGCTCCAGCGACGTGATGCGGGGCGTCAAAGCCCCGAGGACGACGGGGTTGATGCCGTAGTCGGTCGCGCATTCGGTGCGGTTCTCGATGCATTCGGGCGCTGGGCGCATCGAGCCGTACGCCATCTGATACGCCGAGACCGCGGTGGAAACCACCGCCGGCTTGACGTCCACCCACCCGGCCAGCCCGTGCAAGGACGCGTTCAGCGCGGTGGCGTTGGCTGCGGAGGCCAGGGATCCCGCACCGACCCAGCTCGCCGACGTGGCCACGGTGTTGATCGTCGAGGCGATGCTCGAGCCGTGATGGGTGGCCGCGAGTGCCGTCCATGCGGCCTGGTTGGCCAGATGGGTGATGACGCCGGCGCCCGCCTTGAGCAACAAATCGTTGTCCTCAGGCGTACGCGCGGCCCACCCCGGATCGGCCATGCGTACTTCCCCCTTTGTGCCTCGCTGGTCTCAGGCGCCGATCGCCAACGCCAAGCTACGCATGAGCTCGGTGACGACGTACGTTCCCGACGCGAGGCTCTGCGCGCCGGAGAACAAGCCGCGCTGGGCGGCGTGCTCGGAAACCACTCCCAGGTAGCTTCCGCCACACGCGTTCAGCGCCGCCGCAAACATCGCCGAATCGGGGTCTGCGCCCATCGGCAGCACTCCCAACAGCACCGGCGCGGCCGCCGAAGCCGCCGCCTGAGTTTCCGCGCTGATGGCCGCCTCCGCGGATGACGACGCCAGCACTGCCTCCGATTGCACCTGCAGCACCATGATTTCCCTCCGATTGCTCAGCGTCTAAAAGACGGGCTTGGCGCCTCAGTCTAGTGCGGTTCGACCGTTCGTGTATTCACTAGCATTCCTTCCGGCCGCCGGCAGGAAATTACGCGTTTGTTCTGACCGGCGGCATTCCCCTTATAAGTCATCCGTCAAACAACCTCGTATGCCACTGCAGACACACTGGTCACGACCTCACCGTCGAAAGCTTCAGTGCGAGTGGGTCATGCGAATGCGTGGCAGTAATGGCGGCGCCTAAAAGGCGGCCGAACAAGGGAGCGCCGCGGTGCATATTCTTGCCGGCTTAACGGAGAATCGGCCAACTGTTCCGTCCGTTTTCCCGGGGCCAGAAATGGCTACGGAAGCTATGCGGGACCGCGCCCGTCGCCGGCCAGCTTCAGCAGCAGCCGGGTCCCCCCGAGCGGGCTGGTCTGCAACGCCGCCGTGCCCCCGTGCAGTTCGGCCTGCTGGGCGACCAGCGCCAGACCCAGACCGGATCCCGAACGCGACGCCGTCGAACCGCGGGCGAAGCGCTCGAACACCGTGGCGCGCTCGGATTCCGGCACGCCGGTGCCGTCGTCGTCGATCGCTATCTGCACGCCCTCGCTCGAGCTGCTCACGGTGAGCTGGATCTTGCCGGCGTTGCCGTGCTTGACGGCGTTGGCGATGGCGTTGTCGATCACCAGCCGCAGCCCCGTGGGCAACCCCACCATCAGCACGGTCGGCGAGGGCACCAGCGACACCTCCACCTCGGGGTAGATGCGCAGCGCGTCGTGCGCGGCCCGGTCCAAGAGTTCGGTGATGTCGAACGGGACGAAATCGTCGACGGTGGTGAGCTCGCCCTGCGCGAGCCGTTCCAGCGCCGTCAGGGTGCCCTCGATGCGGCTCTGGGTGCGGATGACGTCGCCGATGACCTCCTGGCGCTGCTCACGCGGCAGGTCCAGGGTGGACAGCACCTCCAGGTTGGTGCGCATGGCCGTCAACGGGGTCCGCAACTCATGCGAGGCGACCGCCGCGAAGTCACGGGCCGACTCGAGCGCGGCCTTGGTGCGTTGTTGCTCCTTACCGATGCGCGCGAGCATCCCCTCGACGGCTTCGGCGATCTCCACGGCCTCACGCACCCCGCGCACCTGGACCTCGTCCGGGCTGGACTGGGCGTTGATGGCGCGGGCCTGCTGGGCCAGCAACAGGAACGGATTCACCATGATCAACGAAATCACCCAGCCGACGACCACCGTGCCGCCGATGACACTGGCGCAGATCAACAGCACCCGCAGGTGCAGCTCGTTGATCCGGTGCTGGGCTTCGGCCAACGGTGCGGCGAGCGCGATCGAGGCGGGCCCCGCGGAGAAGGTGCGGACGCGGTATTGCACCCCGTTGATCGTGGTGTTCGCGTATCCGTTGGGCAGCTTGGGCAGCACGATATTGCTGGGCGCCGATACGGTCTCGTCTCCGATGCGCGCGGTGCGCACCAGGTTGCCGTCAGGCATGGGCTGGTCGGGGCTGGCGTGCTCCACGTTGTTGAGGAGTGAGTTGATGTCGCCCAGGCTGCTGACCGAGTCGAGCCGGCGATCGAGCTGGCTGTACTGATCGTTGGTGACACCGACCCACACCCAGGTGCCCAACAGCACCACGAGGGTAATCACCGACACTGCCGCCACGACGACGATGGTGCGCAGCGACAACACCCGCATCGGCAGATCTACGTGCGGTAACACGCTGTCAGGCTCCTCTTGTGCAGCTCGCGGCGCCGGGCCGGCGGCGGTGTCGACCACCTGACCCCAACCTTCACACCGATATCGATTCGCCGCGCTCAGGCCTCGTGGCGTTTCGCAGAGAATCTAACGCCAACCCTCGAGCCCGTCTCCCGCGCCTGCGACCGGCGCCATTTTGCACCGGTGGAGTGAGTGAGTACTCTCTCACCATGCTCGTCTCCGGACGCGATCGGCTGCTGGCCGCGGCGCTGAAGCTCTTCGCCGACAAGGGCTACGCGGCGACGTCGGTGGCCGACATCCAGCGGGCATCGGGCCTGGCGCCGGGGTCGGGCGCGCTGTACAAGCACTTCGGCTCCAAGCGCGAGTTGCTCGAGGCCGCCGTCGCGCACCGGATCGACAGCATCGTGGCGGCGCGGGAGCAGTACGACGCTGGACAGCCCGGCGGCGTCGAGCAGGCGGTGCGCACGGCGGGCCAGCTGATCTGGAGCAACCTCAAAGAAAGCGAGGACCTGCTCAAGGTCATGCTGCGCGAACCCGACGAGCTCGGCGATCTCGACGAGAAGACCTGGCAGGTCATCACCGACAACGCCTATCAACGGTTCGCCGACGAACTGGCCGCGTCGAACCGGTCTGGCCGCACCCGGATCCCCGATCCGGAGGCGGCCGCCGCCGTCGCTATCGGGTCGTTGTCCTATGCCGCGACACTGCAGGCGCTGACCGGCCGCCTGCCGGGCAACATCGACGAGGAGCGCTACTTCGGGGCGTGGGTCAGCCAGACCGTCAGCGTCCTTTCCCAATACGGAAACCGTTGAGAGCAACGACAATTCAGGAGTGAAGACGTGACTTTCTCATTGCAACTGACCGACGACGTGATCGAGGTGCGCGACTGGGTGCACAAGTTCGCCGCCGACGTCATCCGGCCCGCCGCCTCGGAATGGGACGAACGGGAGGAAACCCCGTGGCCGGTGATCCAGGAGGCCGCGAAGGTGGGCCTGTACTCCCCCGACTTCTTCGCGCAGCAGGCGGCCGAGCCCACCGGCCTGGGCATGCTCACCGCGTTCGAGGAGATGTTCTGGGGCGACGCCGGCATCGCGCTGTCCATCATGGGCACCGGCCTGGCCGCGGCGGCCTTGGCGGGCAACGGAACTCCCGAACAGCTGGGCCGCTGGCTGCCCGAGATGTTCGGTACGGCCGACGAGCCGAAGCTGGGCGCGTTCTGCTCGTCCGAGCCCGACGCGGGTTCCGACGTCGGCGCCATCCGCACCCGGGCCCGCTACGACGAGGCCAGCGGGGAGTGGGTCCTCAACGGCACCAAGACGTGGGCGACCAACGGCGGCATCGCCAACGTGCACATCGTGGTGGCGTCGGTCTACCCCGAGCTCGGCACCCGCGGCCAGGCCACCTTCGTCGTCCCCGCGGGCGTCAACGGGCTGGCGCAGGGCCAGAAGTTCAAAAAGCACGGGATTCGAGCGTCCCACACCGCCGAGGTGGTGCTGGACAACGTGCGACTTCCCGAAGACCACATCCTCGGTGGGCGCGAGAAGTTCGAGGCGCGGATTGCCCGCGTCAAGTCGGGCGCCTCGGCGCGGAGTCAGGCGGCGATGAAGACCTTCGAGCGCACCCGACCCACGGTCGGCGCGATGGCGGTCGGCGTTGCCCGGGCCGCCTACGAGTACGCCCTCGACTATGCCTGCCAGCGTGAGCAATTCGGCCGCAAGATCGGCGAATTCCAGGCCGTGGCGTTCAAGCTGGCCGACATGAAGAGCCGCATCGACGCCGCCCGGCTGCTGGTGTGGCGGGCAGGGTGGATGGCGCGCAACAACCAATCCTTCGACGCGGCGGAGGGGTCGATGGCCAAACTGGTGGCCAGCGAGACGGCCGTCTACGTCACCGACGAGGCGATTCAGATCCTGGGCGGCAACGGCTACACACGCGACTATCCCGTGGAGCGGATGCACCGCGACGCGAAGATCTTCACCATTTTCGAGGGCACCAGCGAGATCCAGCGCCTGGTGATCTCGCGGGCGTTGACCGGCTTGCAGATCCGTTAGCGGCCGCAGCCCGCGGTCCATGCCGCGGCGCGCACGCGACATGATGGCCGGATGACCACCGAGATCCGGGTCCTCGACAGCGAGGACGAGCTCCTGGCGGCCGCTAACGTGTTTCGCGTCGCCATGATCGGCTTCCCGCCGTTGCCAGACCTGCCGCCCGGCCGCATCGCCACGTTGCTCGAACCCGGCCGCACCGTCGGCGCATTCGCGGGCGGTCAACTGGTCGGCACCGCGGACGCGGTGACGAGTCGGATGACGCTGCCCGGCGGTGCGCTGGTGGGGCACGCCGCCGTCACGCATATCGGGGTGCTGCCGTCGTTCACCCGGCAGGGCATCGCCACGGAGCTGATCCGTCATCAGTTGCGGGACATCGCGGCCCGCGGTGAGGTGGTCGCGTCGCTGCGGGCCTCGGAGGCGACGATCTACGGCAGGTACGGGTACGGCGTCGCCAGTTCGTCGCAGACCGTCGAGGTGCAGACCGCGCGGGCGGCGCTGCGGCGCGACGTCGGGCCCGGCGGTCCTGTGCGGTTGCTCGACGCCGCGCAAGCATGGGAGCTGTTGCCCCGCATCTATGCCGAGCATCGCCCGTCGCGTCCGGGCACCATCGACCGGCCGGGCGTGTGGTGGCAGAGCCTGCGGCTGCGCACCGAGTCGTCGCCGCAGCCTTCGTACGTCGCGGTGCACGGTGCTCCGGGAGCCGAATCGGGGTTCGCCCGCTATCGTCCCGTCGACACCGAGCGGTGGTTCGCCAGCGACCAGCGCGCCATCGCCGTAGAGGACTTCTTCGCGCCTACCGCGGACGCCTACCTCGGCCTGCTGCGGTTCCTGCTCGGCCTGGATCTCATTGAGCGCGTGATGTTTTGGATGCTTCCGCTCGACGACCCGTTGCCGTGGCTGCTCACCGATCGGCGGGCGGCGCGGGTCACCGCGGTGCACGACGAGACGTGGCTGCGGGTCCTCGACGTGCCGCGGGCACTGGTGGCGCGCCACTACAGCGGCGACGGTGCCGTCACCATCGCAGTGAAAGATGCTATGGTGCAGGATAATTCGCGTCGCTTTATCGTCACCGGCGGCGGTGCCGAACCGACCGAGCGGCGGGCACAACTGGAGGTCGGCGTCGAGGGGCTGGCCGGCGTCCTGCTCGGCGGCACGACCTGGCGCGACCTCGCCATAGCCGGTTTGGCGCGGGCCGACGACCCGTCGGCACTTGCGGTGGCCGATGGGCTGTTCGCGGTGCCGGACGCGCCCCACGCCGGGTTCTTTTTCTAGCCGCGTGGGTATGCCGGTCGCGTGATCGTCATCGTCGGCGCGGGGGTGTGCGGGCTGGCCGCCGCCTACGAGCTGGCGCGGCGCGGGGAGCCCGCGATCGTGCTGGAGAGCGGCCAGCCGTTCGGCGAGCAGTCCACGGGTACCCGCACATGGTGGAGCGGCTTCGTACCGAGGCACATGTGGGACGCAGGCAATTGGTGAATGCCGCAGCCGGCGACACCACCGCGCAGGAGCTTCGATAGGCGGCCGTCCCGCAGAAGCTGGTTTCGCCGCAACACCATTCGCCTCTCAGCGCGGCGCGCGCTCCGAAAGTGCGGCTGACCCGACGCAGTGACGGTCAGCCGTGGGGCGCCTCGGAGATCTTGGTGTCCGGCTTGCCCAACGTCTGGCAATACGTCAATGCCGACAGTCGGGTGGCTGAGATCTCAGCATTGGCGGGGTCCGTGCCGTTCTTGTCCTTCAGCATCTTGCTGACCTCGTCGTTCTGCTTCTTCTCGTCCTGCGAGGTGAAGTCCTTGCACTTGGTGTCGCCGCCGGTGTTGATGACCTGCGAGGCCGAACACGCGCTGGACAGCAGCACGGCGGCGATCGCGAACGTGGCGGCCGCGATTTGCTTCATCATTTGCCTTCCTGGATCCGAGTAGTGGTATCAGTACACCAAATCGACCGATTCGAAACCCCGCCGTGCGATTGCCCCGGTGACCCAACCGATTGCGCCGCGTGCGTCTCGCCGGCGAATGGGAATAACTGCCACGTCCAAGTCGTCGTTTAGTGTTCGTCGGTTCCCGCCGCGCCGAGACCAGAGGGGAGGAACGTCCGGTGTCCTCGTCCAACGGGTCAACTCCGCCGTCGACTTTGGCCGCGCTGGACCAGGGTGACAGCCCGGATGCGGCCCCGGACACGTTCGCCGGCGTCCTGGTGTTGTTGCTGTCCATCGGCTGGGTGGCCAATCACTTCGTCGCGTTGATGCCCCTGCTCAGCGTTCGGCAGCACCTCAGCTCGGCCACGCTCGATGCGATCTTCGGAATCTATGCGCTGGGATTGCTACCCGGTCTGCTCGTCGGTGGGCGCGCCTCGGATGCGTTCGGCCGTCGGTCGGTGGCGCTGGCGGGGTCGGCGACCGCCGTGGCGGGGACCGTGGCCATGTTGTGTTCGCAGCAGTACGACGTTCTGCTGCTGGGGCGCCTGGTCGTCGGGCTCGGGGTCGGGCTGGCCATGAGTTCCTGCACCGCGTGGGCCTCGGACCTGAAAGGTCCCGCCGGTGCGGCCGCCGCAGGCGCGGTGTTGATGCTCGGCTTCGCGATCGGCCCATTCGCGGGAGCGTTGATCGCCGGTGCAGGCCCAGTCGGCATCCGCCTGTCGTTCGGAATCGCGGCCGCCATCGGAGTGGCCGCGATGGCCGTCGCGGCCGTCGTGGCGGGGCGCGCGGGCGCCACGGGGCCGGACACCACACAGGTTTGGGAGCCGTCGAGCACCGCCGGGCAGGGTGCGGCGCGGGCGTTGAGTTGGGCGATGCCGCTTGCGCCGTGGGTGTTCGCTTCGGCGACACTCGGATTCATCACGATCCCCGGCCGCGTGCACACCGGGCTCGCGGCTCCGATGGCTGCCGGCGTCGCCACGCTGCTGGTCAACGGGGTCAGCGGGCTCGTTCAAGTGCTCGCCCGCGCGCGCCGGTGGGGGCCGCAGGCCGGCACCGCCGGCGCGGTGCTCGCCGCGCTCGGCTACGCGGTCACCGCGCTCGCCCCGCCTGCCCTGTCGCCGGCGTTGGGTCTGCCCCTGTTCCTGGTGCTGGGCAGCGCGTCCGGTCTGTGTCTGCGCGAGGGCTTGATCGATCTGGAGGCAGCGGCGCCGAAACGCTTGCGCGGTGCGCTCGTTGGCGCGTTCTACGTGGTGACGTACATCGGTTTCGGCCTGCCGCTGATCTTGACGACGGTGGAGTCGGCGGTTTCGACGGCCATCCTCGTCGTGATGGCGGCACTGGCGTTGCTGACGGCCGTGAGTCGCGCGGTTCGACTCCGCCGAGACGCCCACCGCCAGGGCTGAACGCAGCCAACGGCCTCGCACCCCAGAGGCGCAGGTTTTCGCCGGCGCGTTGCCGTTCGTCGTTCTGGCAGTGTGGTTCTCGATCACGCTGGCGGCGTTGGTGACGTGCTCGCGCGCGCTACGACGCTCACCGGCGGAGGGGTGACCGGGCCGGTGATCAGAGGAGTTCGCGCAGAGTCTCGATCAGCTTGATCCGCTCGGCGGGTGTGGACGCGATGGGCGAGACGTTAAGGGTGGTAACCCCCGCCTCTTGGAACGCGGCCAGGCGATCCTTGACGAATTCGCGGCTGCCGATGAGGTTCACGTCTCGCACGAGTTCGTCGGGCACGACCTTCGCGGCGCCGTTCTTGTCCCCGGCGAGGTAGAGCTCTTGAATCCGATCGGCCTGCGGGCCGTAGCCGTACTTGGTGGCCAGGGCGTGGTAGAAGTTCTTGCCCTTGGCGCCCATCCCGCCGATGTAAAGGGCCAGGTGAGGTTTTACGAATTCCCTTAACGGTTCCACGTTTTCGCCGATGGCCAGCACCGGTCCGGCGTAGATGTCGAGCTCACCCAGATTGGGGTCGCGCTTGGCCCGGCCAGCCGCCAGCGACTCTCCCCACACCTCCGGCGCCTTCTCGGGCAGGTAGAAGATCGGCTGCCAGCCCTCGGCGACCTCGGCCGCCAGTTCGACGTTCTTGGGTCCCAGCGCCGCGACCAGTATCGGAATGCGTTCCCGGACAGGCTGATTGATGAGCTTGAGCGGCTTGCCAAGCCCGGTGCCCTGCCCGGCGGGCAGTGGAATCGTGTAGTACTTGCCGTGGTGTGTGAGCGTCTCGCGTCGCCACACCTGGCGGCAGATGTCGATCACTTCACGGGTGCGTGCGATCGGCGCGTCGTACGGGACACCGTGGAAGCCCTCGATGACCTGTGGGCCGGACGCGCCCAGGCCGAGCGTGAACCGACCGTCGGAGACGTAGTCGAGACCGGCGGCGGTCATCGCGGTCAGTGTGGGCGTTCGCGTGTAGAGCTGCAGGATTCCCGAGGCCAGTCCGACCCTGTCGGTACTGGCGGCCAGGTACCCCAGCGCGCTCACCGCGTCGAACGAATACGCCTCGGGGACAAAGACAATGTCGAGTCCGGCCCGTTCGAGGTCGGCCACTTCGGCGGCCACTTCCTTGAAACCGCCCGCGTAGTTGATGCCCAATCCGATTCGCATGATCGTTTGCTTGCTCCTACGCGGTGGTGAACTCGTCGGCCAGCTCGAGCGCTTCTTGCTGGATTCGGTCGAATTGGGCGCCCATCGCCTCCGACAGCGCCTTCGCACCCGATAACGGTCGCACCATCACCACGAAGTCGTCGATGAGACCGTCCTCATTGAAGTGCAGGAAGTCGCAACCGGTGATCCTCACCCCCGGCGCTCCGGCGATTCCGGTCTCGAACACGAACGCATGGTCGCGACCGCTGCCATCGTGGATCTCGCGGACGTAGTGAAAGTCTTCGAAGATGCGCATGACGCCGCGCAGGATCGCCGCGGTGATCGGCTTGCCGACGTAGGGCTTGAACGCCACCGGGCTGGTGAACACCACGTCGTCGGCCAGCAGCGCCTGGATGCCCTTCTCGTCGCGTTCTTCGACCGCCTTGCGGAACGGATGCATCCGACACCTCGCCTAGTGATTCGTTTCAGCAGTGCCGTTGACGCTATGCGGCCGGCCCCGCCATGTCCATAGTGCGATTAATCACTTTGTTGATTACTCACCTCGTTGTAGCCTAGGTCGATGTCGCTGCGAGATGCGGTATTGGCGGCCCTCCTCGAGGGGGAGTCATCCGGGTACGACCTGGCCAAGGAATTCGACGCCTCGGTCGCGAACTTCTGGATGGCCACGCCCCAGCAGCTCTACCGCGAACTCGACCGGCTCGCCGAACAGGGTCTCATCGCGGCGCGGGTGGTGCACCAAGAGCGGCGGCCCAACAAGCGCCTGTTCTCGCTGACCGATGCCGGTCACGAGGCGATCCGGGAGTTCACCGCGCGGCCGCCCAAGCCGTCCGTGATCCGCGACGAACTGATGGTCAAGGTACGGGCCGCAGACGCCGGCGACACGCGCGCGGTGCGTGAGTCCATCGTCGAACGACTGCAATGGGCGACGGCCAAACTGCAACGCTACGAACGGTTGCGTGCGCGCGTGCTCGACGGACGCGACGAGGAGGACTTCCTGGCCCACGCCCAGCGAATCGGTCCCTACCTGACGCTGCTCCGCGGAATCGCGTTCGAGGAGGAGAACATTCGGTGGGCCGAGCGCGCGCTGGCCGCAGTCGACCGCCGCCTGTCCGCGCCGGCCAGGAAGACCCGTTCCCGTCGTCGGTGATGCCGGCACGCTCAGCCGGGGTTGGCGTCACCGCGGCGTCGTCCAGCGCTCCCTACCGCCAGGCGAACACCGGTTGCTCCAGCTCGCCGACCGGGTCGTGACGGCCTTCCAGACACCACCACCGCAGCTGTAGCAGCACGGCGCCGGTCGGTGCGTGAATGAGGTCGTTCCCCAGCGGGATCTGCACCACCGGGCGGGGGCTCTCCGGGATGGTGATGAACCGCGGCGAATCGTCGCGTTGCAGTTGGTGCAGCCCCACCCGGTACACCGCCACCACCTCGTCGGGCTCCGGCCGGGGGTCGAGCCGGCCGCCACCCCAGATCACCACAGGGGTGATGACGTACCCGGACCGGGTCGGGTAGTCGTCCAGGAGCCCCAGCACGGTCGAGTGGGGCAGGGTGATGCCAACTTCCTCGTGCAGCTCCCGCAGTGCCGCGTCGACGGCGGTCTCACCCGCGTCGAGCCGCCCACCGGGCAGTGCCCACTGCGCAGCATGTGAGGTCAGACGGGCTGCCCTGCGGCACAACAGAAATGCCGCGCCGCCGGACACGTCGACCATGCGTCCGTCGAGGCCGGCCTCCGGCAGCGGGCGGTCACCGTTCCACTCGTCCACTTGCGCCGGGTCGACCCGGTCCTCGCCGAGGGTCGAGTCGACCAGCACCACGGCAACTGCCGCGTGCCGCTTCGTCGGGTCGGTCACCTCGCGACGGTCATGGCCCGCCAGATGTCCCCGAATCCGCTCGCACAGCGCATCGTCATACGGGATGGTCACGGGTTCGAGACTATGCGGGAGCCGCCCGCGGTCGACGATCGCCGCCGCGATGACAATCCGGGTACCCGATGAACGTCGAGCCCGCCGGCCTCGTAGGTGTCCACGTATGGGAGGAGACGGATGAAGGTCATCGGTATCGAGGAGCACTACAGGTTTGCGGCCATAGCCGAAGAACACCACAACCACGGCCTGGATTCGGCAACCGAACTGCTGACGCACGCGGGCTACGGCTCCCCCGGAGCGGATGGGGAGTGGCCGCCGGGCATCAACGACCTGGGCGAGGGCCGGATCGCCGCGATGGACGCCGCGGGCATCGACGTGCAGATCCTCTCGCACGCCGTCCCGGGCCCCGAGACGCTGGAACCCGCGGTGGCGGTGCAGCTGGCCCGGCGGGCCAACGACGAGGTGGCGGCGGCGATCGCCCGGCACCCGGCTCGGTTCCGCGGCTTCGCCACCCTGCCCATGCGCGACCCGGCGGCGGCCGCCGGCGAGCTCGAGCGCACCGTCCGAGATCATGGCTTCGTGGGTGCCCTGATCAACGGCCATGTCAGCGGCCGCTACCTCGACGACACCTTCTTCTGGCCGGTTTTCGAATCCGCCGAAACGCTCGGCGTGCCAATCTTTTTGCACCCCACCGTGCCGCCGCAGCCGGTCATCGACGCCTACTACGGCGGCTTCGATCGCAAGATAACGGCACGGTTGGCGGCCGCCGGGCTCGGCTGGCATATCGACACCGGGGTGCACTGCCTGCGGCTGATCCTCGGCGGGGTGTTCGACCGGTTTCCGCAGCTGCAGGTCATCGTGGGGCACCACTTCGAGGCGCTGAGCTGGATGGGATGGCGGACCGACTACTCGTTTCCGATGGCCGAGACGGGCCTCAAGCGCACCGTGAAGGAATACCTGCGGGAGAACTTTTACGGCGGCATCCTCGCCGGCGACTTTTTCAGCCAGGAACCCGGCGCAATGGATCCCAGTTGGAGCCTGTCGTTCAACGCCTACCAGGCGATGGTCAACGTCATCGGGATCGACCGCGTCGTCTTCACAGCCGACTATCCCTACGGAAACATCAAGGCGTGCCGGGATTTTCTCGATCGGATGCCGATCAGCCAAGCCGACCGCGAGAAGATCGCCCATCGCAATGCCGAGCACCTGTTGAGGCTTTGAGCACCGGCAACCGTCGAGGTGGTTAACTACGACCATGCAACGAGAACCGGTGCTGGCGCGACGCTTCTTCGACCGGTTCGAGCCGGTGCACGCGGTGACGTATTTCGCGCCGGAGGCGCGGGCGGCGTTGGACGGGCTGGGCTACCGGGGTTTCTGGATGGGTTACTTCGCCGCCCGGTCGGCGCCGCTGGGGATCGTCCCCCGCGAGGTCATCACCGCGATCTTCTACAACTTCGCGCCCGAGCGGGTCGCTAAGGCGTTGCCGGCGGCATGGCAGATCGCGGGGCCCGACGCGGCATTGCGCGCCCGGCAGGAATCCGCGGTCGCGGCGCTGCGCCGCTACGGGCTCGACCGGAACGAGAACGTTACTGCCGCAGCCGAATTGGCGGGTAAGGCGGCCCGGCACGCGCCGCTCGACGGGCGGCCGCTGTTCGCAGCCAACCTGGCACTGCCGTGGCCGGACGATCCGCTGGCCGCCCTGTGGCACGCGACCACGTTGCTGCGCGAGCAGCGCGGCGACGGGCACGTCGCGGTGCTGGCCGCCGCCGGCATCTCGGGCCGCGAATCCAATGTCTTACATGCCGCGGCGGGTGGGGTGCCTCGCGAATACATCGCGCGCACCCGCGATTACGACGAAGCGGCCTGGCGACACCACGAGCAGCGCCTGGCCGAGCGCGGGCTGCTGGACGACGACGGGTCGCTGACGACGGCCGGCCGGGAACTCAAGCATCACATCGAGCGGTCCACCGACACGCTCGCCCTCTCGGCGCTCGACGCGCTCAGCGACGACGAAGTGGAGACGCTGTTCCGGGTGCTCACGCCCCTTACCCGCGCCGTGGTCGCCGGCGGGGACGTCCCCGACCTGACGCCGATGACCCTGCGCCGCGACGAATTACATGACGACAGAGCACATTTGACCCTGAGCGACGGGTTAGCCTAACCCTATGGGCAATCAGCGAGTTCCCGGCGGGGTGGTGCACAAGCTTCCGGCGGACCTGCGCGAGTCGTTGATCGGCAACACCGCGGCCCTCGCCGCGTGGAAGGACATCACGCCCTTGGCCCGCAACGAGTTCATCTGCTGGGTCGAGGACGCCAAGCAGGAAACGACCCGGCAGCGCCGCATTCGCCGGACGCAGGAGGAGCTGGAAGAAGGCAAGCGCCGGCCGTGCTGCTGGCCGGGGTGCAAGCACCGCGAGCGCACCGGCAAGTAGTTGTCAGTGGGCGAGCGGCTTGTAGAACACCAGGCCGTTGCCCTTGTTGTCGTAGACCACGGCACGGCGTTCGTGTGCGTCGTCGTACGGGGCCTTGACGATTCCGCCACCGCTGGCCTCCACCGCCTTCGCCGCGGCATCGACGTCGGCGGTCTTGATGCCGACAACGACCCGACCCGGGATGGGATGGTCCACGGGGGTCGCCAGCGCGAGAGTGACCGGCCCGCCGTCGAGGGCTGCGAAGTGCGCTCCGTCGCGGAATTTCAGCGGCATGCCCAGGGTCTCGCCGTAGAACCGGATCGACTCGTCGAGGTCGTCGGTCGACAGGATGATCATCTTCACTTCGTGCTCGCTCACGGTGCCTCCTCTGGCTGGATGGCATAGAGACTAGGCCGGGAGGGCGGCTCGGGGAAGGCGCCGAGCCACAGATTCTTTGCGCCGAGAAGGATTCAGGTGCGGCCGGCCGGAACTATCTGCGCGTCAAGATAATCCATCGGCGGCCCGCCGCCGCGTCCGACGTCGCGGTCGGCCACCGCGGTGGCCAGGACAGCGCCATCCTGAATGGTTCCGACGATCTCGACCCGGTCGTTGACCGTGAAATGCGTAGCGGCAGAAGCGGATTGGCCGCCGTGACCGATGAGCGTCGTATTGGGGGTGACGAGGTAGGTCTGGGTGTACCCGTTGGCGCTGCGCGCGGTGACCGAGCCCGCCGACACGGCAATCACCGTGCCCTCCTGCCGCACCGGTTGCGCAGCCGCCGGCGGCTCCTGGCTCGCCTCGATCGTTCGCTTTTCGCTGTGCGGGACGTTGAGCACCAGGGCCGCACACGCCGCCGCGCACAGCATTGCCGCCGAAACGACTTCACATGCCGTTGCGACACCCGACCTGCGCCGCGCGGCCGCCCGCGGTCTTTGCTCCGGGGTCGCACTCATTCGATGCTTGGCACCCACGATCAGTCCTTCCCTGCGGTTTTGCGCCGACGAAGGTCGACGCGCACCAAATCAGGTTGTTGCTCGTGGTTTTACCCCGGGCGGGGTGCCGATAAACCGGCCCGGCGGACCAGTTGTGGGCCGCCCGGATCGGCGCCGGGGTCGTCAGCCCTTGGTCAGGGTGAATTGCGCGACGTCGGTATAGCCCTCGCGAAACAGGTCGGCGCAACCGGTCAAGTACTTCATGTACCGGTCGTAGACCTCTTGGGACTGAATCGCGATGGCCTCGTCGCGGCGCGACTCGAGCGCGGCCGCCCAGGTGTCGAGGGTGCGCGCGTAGTGCAGGCGCAGCGGCTGGACGAGCTTGACACCGAACCCGGCGCGCTCGGCGTGCTCCACCACGGTCTTGGCGGCGGGCAGGTCACCGCCCGGGAAGATCTCGTCCATGATGAATTTCATGAACCGCAGCTTCGTCATGGTGATCGGCAGCCCGCGCTCGGCGAACTCTTCCTGGCTGGGCTGAATGATGGTGTGCAGCATCATCACGCCGTCGGCCGGCAGCGCTTCGTAGGCCATCTTGAAGAAGTCGTGGTAGCGGTCGCGCCCGAAATGCTCGAAGGCGCCGATGGAGACGATGCGGTCCACCTTTTCGTCGAACTGCTCCCAGCCCTGCAGCAGCACTCGCTTGCTGCGCGGGCTGGGGTGCTGGTCCAGACGCTGCTGCACGTGCGCCTGCTGGTTGCGGCTCAGGGTCAGGCCGACGACGTTGACGTCGTACCGCTCGAGCGCCCGGACGATGGTCGTGCCCCAACCGCAGCCGATGTCGAGCAGCGTCTGGCCCGCTTGCAGCCCGAGCTTTCCTAGCGACAGGTCGACCTTCGCGAGCTGCGCCTCTTCCAGGGT
>NZ_LZSZ01000125.1:0-2376 GCF_001665645.1 Mycobacterium sp. 852002-30065_SCH5024008
GGGCTGGGTTGACCGCATCGCGGTTTGTGGCATGTCCCTTCGCCGGGGCGCCGGCGGCGCGGATGTATCGCACCGGGGATTTGGTGTCGTGGGGTATTGATGGGCAGCTGCGCTATGTGGGCCGGGCCGACGAACAGGTCAAGATCCGCGGGTATCGCATCGAACTCGGCGAGGTCGAAGCCGTGCTGGCGGCTCATCCTCGGGTGGGTCAGGCGGTGGTGATCGCCCATACAGCCACCTCCACCGTCAATGCCGACCAGGGGGCCAGCGACAAGCAGTTGGCGGGCTATGTCGTGCTGGATCAGAAGATGGTGCTGGTGCGGGAGCCCCAACGGGAGGCGCAGCTCGTTGGGCAGTGGCAGACAGTGTATGAGGGCCTGTATTCGCAGGTGGACTCTGCGCAGGGCGCTCCGGCGGTATTGGGGGAGGATTTCGGGGGCTGGAACAGCAGTTATACCGGGGCGCCCATCCCCTTGGACGAGATGCGCCAGTGGCGGGCGGCGGCGGCGGAGCGTATCCGCAAGCTGGGTCCGCAGCGGGTGTTGGAGATCGGGGTCGGTAGCGGGTTGTTGTTGGCCCGGTTGGCCCCCGATTGTGTCGAGTACTGGGGTACGGACTTCTCCGCGGCGACGATTCAGCGGCTGCAGGCGGCGGTGGCTTCGCAGTCCTGGGCGGATCGGGTGCGGCTGCGGGTGCAGCCGGCCGATGCGGCCGCGGGGTTGCCGCAGGCGCATTTCGATGTGGTGGTACTTAACTCGGTGATCCAGTACTTCCCCAGCGCGGGCTATCTGCTGGATGTGCTGGCAGTCGCGATGCGGTTGCTGGCACCGGGCGGGGCGGTGTTCATCGGCGACGTGCGCAACCAGTCGTTGTTGCAGGCGTTTACCACCAAGGTGTTGTGCGCCGACACCAGTGACGACACCGCCGCGGTGCTGCGTGAGCGGGTGCGCCGCGAAATGCTTGCCGAGCAGGAACTGCTGTTGGCGCCGGAGTTCTTTGCGGCGTTGCCCCAACACCTTCCCGACATCGCCGCCGTCGATGTGCAGCTCAAACAGATGGGCGCGGTCAACGAACTCAGCAGCTACCGATACGAGGTCGTGCTGCATAAGGCGCCGGCGCCTGCGCGCTCGCTCGCCCACCTACCCTGCCAACCCTGGCAGCGGTTCAAAACCCTGGCCAGGCTGGGCGAATACCTGCAGTCGCAGCACCCGCCGGAGTTGCGCGTCACCGGAGTGCCCCATGGCGGGATATGGCCTGATGTGGCACTGGCATCCGCGCTGGCCACCGCCGGCGACCGGATGCCCGTCAGCCAGTTGCGTGCCGAAATCTGTGCACCCGATGCGGTATTGCCGCACCAGTGTCAACTGCTGGGCCAAGAACTCGGATACACCACAGCGCTGACCTGGTCACCGACCGCTGGGCTGATGGACCTCATCTTCACCCACACCGGCCAGGCATCTAAGGACTCCCCGCTGCCGGCGCTCTCAGATCTCTACCTACCAGCCACACTGGTGGGGTCAATTGCCGGCTATGTCAACGACCCGTCGACCATCGAACGAGTGGCCGAACTGCGCGGCTTTGTCGCCGACCGTCTGCCCGAATACATGGTGCCCGCAGCAATCATGGTGCTCGATGCCCTGCCGTTGACGGTCAACGGCAAACTCGATCGGCGCGCGTTGCCAGCCCCGGAATTCATCAGTGCGGTGGCATACCGGGCGCCGCGTGACCGACAGGAACAGGTGTTGGCCGCGCTGTTCAGCGACGTTCTCGGAGTGACACGGGTCGGCATCGATGACGTGTTTTTCGATCTGGGTGGCCATTCACTATCAGCAATCCGGCTGGCGGCGCGGATCCAGGCCGAACTCGGTGTCGAAGTCCCGATCCGGACGTTGTTCGACGTCCCCACCGTGGCCGGGCTGGCCCAATGGCTCAAAGAACATCCCAGCGAACCCGCGATCGCACCCTTAACAACACAACAGCGGCCCGCGGTGGTGCCGTTGTCGTTTGCCCAGTCGCGGTTGTGGTTTATCGACCAGCTGCTGGGCCCGTCGGCGGTCTACAACATGCCCATCGCGCTGCGCCTGCGCGGACCACTGGACACCGATGCGTTGGGGGCTGCGCTCGGTGATGTGGTGGGCCGCCATGAAAGCCTGCGCACGGTGTTCCCCGCAGCCGAGGGCATACCTGAGCAGGTGGTGATGCCGATTGAGCGGGCCGAGTTCGGCTGGGCGGTGACCGATGGCAGCGGCTGGACGCCCGAGCGGCTCGAAGAGGCCCTCGCGGCGGTGGCGGGGTACCAGTTTGATCTGGCGGTCGAGATTCCGTTGCGGGCCCAGCTTTTCCGCCTCGACGAGGATGAGTATGTGTTGGTGGCGG
>NZ_LZSZ01000126.1:0-632 GCF_001665645.1 Mycobacterium sp. 852002-30065_SCH5024008
CGGCTTCGGAGGATCTTGCGTATCTGATTTACACCTCGGGCACCACCGGGGTGCCCAAAGGCGTTGCCGTGACCCACCACAACGTCACCCAGTTGCTGGGGTCATTGGATGGGGATTTGGCGGCACCGGCACCAGTGTGGGCGCAGGTGCATTCGTATGCCTTCGATGCCTCGGTTGAGGAGATCTGGGGCGCCCTGCTGGGTGGGGGCCGGTTGGTGGTGGTGCCCGAGTCGGTGGCCGGCTCTCCAGAAGAGTTGCATGCGTTACTGATTGCTGAGCAGGTCAGTGTGTTGAGTCAGACTCCTTCGGCGGTGGCGATGCTGTCACCGGAGGGGTTGGGGTCGGTGGCGTTGGTGGTGGCCGGTGAGGCGTGTCCGGCTGAGGTGGTGGATCTGTGGGCGGCACCAGGGCGGGTGATGATCGATGCGTATGGGCCGACGGAGACCACGGTATGTGCGTCGATCAGCACTCCGCTCACCCCCGAATCTCAGGTGGTGCCGATTGGGTCGCCGATACCGGGGGCGGCGATGTTCGTCTTGGACAGGTGGCTCAAGTCGGTGCCGGCGGGGGTGGTCGGTGAGTTGTATGTGGCCTGTCTCTTATACACATCTGACGCTGCCGACGATCGCATA